>NZ_JACJRC010000014.1 GCF_014697025.1 Alkalinema sp. FACHB-956
TTGAAAAGTGTTGGGCTTGGTTGAAAAGTCGGATTCGTCGCCAGTTAGATCAGTACCCAACTTTGCGCGAGGCCATAGAAGCTGTCCTCCATCAGGCAGCGTCCTAACTAAACTGGCTACAGCTATATCTTTCCAGTATTTCAGCTTAAATTTCAGAATTGTGGTTTTTACGATCGCTCCCATAATCGCAGTATCAATGTTATTCAAGACTCGGTGCGAACTCATCGATCGAGACTTTTGCAACATTGATCCATTCGTTTTCCCAGCAATCGATCGGTCAAAGTTTCAGCAAAAGTGATTGGCTCATTGACCCAGCAACCCGTCCGCGAAAGCAGCGATCGGAGCCATTGAGAGCGATCGTGTATTTTCTTCCTCATCTGTGTGATGCAAAGTTCGATCGACACATCCCACATCCTGAGTAAAATCGAAGCGTCGTGTTGAGACTGAGGGCAACCATATGAATGTCATTGCTCTACAGAGATCGGTTACAGGTTGCAGGGTTGAGATCGAGCAATTGTACCCTAGCTAAAAGTGTTCAGCAAAGCAGGGCTTAGCATAATAGAATGACAATTTGATGCGGATGAAAGGACTTGAACCTTCACTTCGTGAGAAACCAGAACCTAAATCTGGCGCGTCTACCAATTCCGCCACATCCGCGTGACTTGTACCATCATAGCAAAAAAAATCCCATTGGAGCGATCGGAGCACAATCTTCCCAACCCCGATCGCTCAAAATTCCTCAGGATAAGCTGTCGGGATGGATCGGCACCAAATTGCCTTCAGTGGTGAGGCCCAACAGAATTTCCTCGCCCGATCGAATAATTCGGCCTGAAATAGAGCATCTCTCTTCGCGCTCGGCTGTAGCGGTAAAGGTGGCGCGGATGTCAGAACTGGACACATTCGTAAACAAATCGTTGGAGCGCTGCTGCACATAGTTCCAAAGAATATCCCGGATCAGCGCCTGATAGCCCTGACTGCCCGAAAGGGTTTTAAGTCGTTCCTTTAGTTCTCGCTCTAGGCGAATGCTCGTGACTTCCATTTCTGTGGTTGGGATGCGGGTTAGTGCTTGCATGACAGTCTTCCTCCAAAAAAACTAGACAGGGGTGTATTACGAGTGTAGTATTTTAATTGTAATCTGTCGAAGCCTCATACTACATTTTTGCCATGAATACGCTACGACTGCTGCCCCTGCTAGGATTCCAAGGTTCGCGAGTGTTTCTCGTCGTCCTAGCAGTGCTGTGGATCGTCGCTTGGCCCGTAATTCTCCCTTTACAGATTGTGTTCCCCGGAATCGGATTGCATCAGCTTGTAGATCTACGACATATTGTTTGTAAATCCTCTGTATATCGGATTTTTAACGATCTTCCAGCACGTCTTCACCTTTTACGAGCGAGTTTTCAGTCTTCCAGTCTCCAACTTAACTACCGAAGCCGCAGGTATGCCGCAACCCTCATAGCCTGCTAACCCTCGAAACCATTGAAAAGCATTGTCGTTTCGTGTCTCCGCTTCCTAGGGTTTGAAGCGGAGCTTTCTTATCGTCCTCTCTAGTTGTTAATGCCAACCTGACAAAACTTAATAGGTCAGAGGAAAATGCTGAAAATTACCTATACGGAAACGGGGGTCTATTTAGAGCGCCTCTATTACACCCTAGAAGAATTGGTCTCCTTGCGTGTGTCTTTGGCGATGCGCCTGGGACAACGGTTATGTGTCGAACCGGGAACGGCGACCATTCTTTTGCCTCTAAGATATAAAAATGCTCTGAGTGCCCTCGATCGGGAAACGGAGATCGCTTACTGTGTCTGTGATTCCGAATTTCTGGAAGTGGAACTCCACGGCACTTGGATTGCTCAGGATGTCCAGATTCAAGACGGCGTGTTTATTACAGAAGTCAGCGATCGGGCGGAATATATTCTGATGAAATTGTGGCGGGATTCGCGGGATTTCCTAGCCTTGCCGCGATGAGGGAACGTAAAACCGATCGATTAATTTTTCCTTGGGGGTTGCGAGGCAGTTGGTCTAGGGCAATCCATTTTTTTGGCTGTTTATAGCGACTCAGCTGCTTCGCGATCGCCCCTTGGATGGCTTCTGCCGTGGCTTCCGGCTGACTGGGAACATACACGGCAACTACGCTTTGGCCCCAAGTGGGATCGTCTATGCCCAAAACGCAAACATCCTGCACCCATGGGGTCGATCGAATCACCGCTTCCACTTCGGCAGGGAATACATTTTCGCCCCCGGTAATAATTTTGTCGCTGGCCCGTCCGAGGAGGTGCAAGTAACCTTCGTTATCCAAGTAGCCGACATCATCGGGAATGAATTGCTTGAGGTTGCTCGCATCAGAATCGCGCTCGATCGCCCGATCGGGGAAATAACCCACCATGCGCGATCGGGTATGAATCGCGATCGTGCCCACAGTTCCCGCTGGCACAGGTTCGCCCGTCGGGGCGTGAATCGTGATCTGGGCATGGGGCAAGGGTCGGCCTGCGCCCGTTTTCCCGGCCAGAAATTCCACTGGTTTCAGAGTCGCCACTTGGGAAGCAGTTTCCGTCATGCCGTAGGTGGGCGCGATCGGCCATTGCCGCGATCGGGCTGCTTGCAGTAATCCTTCCCAGGCCGGAGCCCCCCCCAGGAGAATCGCCCGCAGCGATCGCAAAAACGCCGGATCGATCTCTGCCTGCATCAACCGTTGCAGTTGCGTCGGTACAAGGGATAGGAAAAAATCCTCCGGTGCGATCGGGGGAAGCTGGCCAGATTCCAACCATTTCCAATCATGAATACACAGTTGTCCCCCGGTCAGCAGCGATCGTAAAAACTGCATCAATCCGCTGACGTGATACAGCGGCAAAACGCAAAGGGAATGGATGTGATCGACGCCAAAGTGGGCCTGCATACCCAGCACCGAGGCCCGCAGGGTTTCCCAAGTGTGGATGGCAAAGCGTAGTTGCCCGGAGGTACCGCCCGTGGGAATCAGGATGGAGCAAGCCCTGTCAGAATTGGGCAGGGAAACTCTGGGCTGACCTGCGATCAGCGGATCTGAAGGAGCGATTGCCCCAGGCTGGATTGCCAACGGGATTTCTGGCACTTGGCTCCAGACGTGGGTCGGCTTAACCAAGCGATACAGCTGTTGCCATTCCTGGGTGCGCCAATCGGGATTGCACAGGAAGAGCGCGCTAGGCTGAGAACTGGCGGCAATGAAGCTGGCCAGAAACCGCAGAGGATCCCGTTCCGCTAAAAAAATCACAGGTTGATCAGTGAGGTTATCTGGTGTTTGATCGCAGACCTGAAGCTGGTCAACTCGTTCCTGCGCGAATTCCAGAAGTTGTGTCCGATCGACCCCAACCAGCCAGGGGTCGATCGATCGGTACCTCAAAAGATCCAAGGGAGTCATGGTCACAGGTTCTAATTGCGCGATCGGTATTTTTAAACTCTAACTCGATCGTTCAACGCTCACTTAAACAATTCTAGTATCTTATTTGCGGATATTTTTTAGTGTTCGATCGAACGATTAATCTAAAAATCCATTTTACACACCAGAATTTTATTACCTATGATTACCATAGCCATTATTCAGATTCAGTAGCGATGTTGATAACAATTTTCATTCAGCAATCGATCATATTTACCTGACTTATCAGATCACAAGCAATAAAGAACTGGTTCAAAAACAGTGCACCCAACACTTTAAGCCTGTTAGAATATAGAACATATAAACTATCATCCTGTTTAATGAGTCAACTAAAAAGTCAAAATACCGACTATGACAACCCCTGGAAAACGTTTATTGAATTATATTTCAGGGATTTTCTTGGATTCTTCTTTCCCCATATTGAGGCAGACTTGGTCAAAGCGAATTCGGTTTCTTGATAAGGAATTGCAAAAAGTGGTGCGCGATGCAGAAATTCCCAAGCGCTATGCCGATAAGCTGGTTGAGGTACATCGCTTGAGCGGCGATAAGGCGATCGTCATTTGTCACATCGAAGTACAAAATGATGGAGAATCTAATTTTGGTGCAAGAATGTACAGCTACAATTACCGCCTGCGCGATCGTTATAGTTGTCCAGTAGTAAGTTTAGCGATTCTGACGGATGACAGCAGGCAGTGGCGACCGCATGGCTTTCAGGATGAACTGTGGGGCTGTTCAACTAAATTCCGGTTTCCGATCGTCAAGTTGCTGGATTATGAACAAGATTGGTCAACCCTGGAGGCGAGTCGCAATCCGTTTGCGGTGGTAACGATGGCACAACTGAAGACTAAGGAGACCCACAATCAGCCGCTGGCGCGAAAAGATTGGCGCTATCGGCTGACGACGATGCTCTATGAGCAAGGCTATGGTGAGCAGGATATACTGGAATTGCACAACTTCTGGGATTGGTTGATGGACTTGCCTGAAGAGCTAGAAAGGCAGTTCCAGATTGAGTTGAAAGCTTTTGAAGAGGCGCGGCAGATGAAGTACGTCACAACGATCGAGCGGATGGCTGAAGAGCGGGGTGAGAGATCAATTCTCCTCCGCCAACTAAACCGAAAGTTTGGCGCGCTTGACGATCGTACCCTTGATCGCATTAATGTCCTTGCGATCGAACAACTGGAATCCCTCGGTGAAGCATTGCTGGATTTCGGGTCGATCGAGGATCTGACAACCTGGCTAGATAATCAGGGGTAGGGACGATCTCTGGCCCTATCAATACGGCAAGAAAAGATGTCCGATCGCAACACTTCCTCGAATTCTCGAATTTTCAATTGTCGAACCATTGATCCGTCCCATATCCCAACGCACGGGAAGTGCCACAGTCGATCGCTAGATGGATGCCTGCATTACGACCGATCGACGTTTCAAATACCGAGGAAAAAACCGTATCTAGGGAATAGTGCTGGCAAAAGGCTTGCAGCTTAGAAGGAAACCCCACGATCGCAGGCTTAATCACGTAAATTCCCCGCCAACCGTTGTGATAACAAGTTTGTAATTGTTGTAGGGTCGCGATCGATTCATCCAGGGCAATCGGCGTTGGATAGGTTTGACTGAGATGTAAAAGCGCATCAAATTGATCGATCGCCAGCGGTTGTTCTAAGTATTCGATCGGGGATTCCGCACAGTGATCTAACCATTGGTGAGCCTGATCGATCGTCAAACCCGCGTTGGCATCTAGCCGCAGTTGGACATCAGGGGGAACCTGCCCTAGAAGCTGCTCAAACCACGCCAGTTCTGTTTCCAGATCCGTCACCCCAATTTTCCATTTGAAGACCCGAAAGCCCTGGTCATAGAGCGATCGCCATGCCCCCAACGCCGCTTCACCCGTGGGCAGCAATCCAGCCGATGCGATCGCAGTATGCGGAATACTAGACCGCTGCAACAGTGCCGACTCAAACCCAAATTGGCAGGCCGGTAATCGATCGGGAATGGCTTGAATGGTTGATGTGGAAATTCGGGACGGGAGCGATCGGCAAAATGCCAATGCTTCTTCTAACGTTTCCGACCCAAACCAAGGCAGCGGCGCAATCTCTCCCAACTGGGCATTCCCATTGGGCGGAATCAGTCGAACAATAATGCCTTCCCGCACCGACCACTCACCATGGCTCGTTTGTAATGGCTGCTTAAACGATCGACGGTAGGGCTGAAAATCAAACTGAAACATGGGAGCCATCGATCAAAGCAACCAAAAATACTGACTAAGCAATGCTGACTATTAAATTATGAAAAATAAACTACAACGAAGGTAGCAAAAATCCTAAGCCAAACAATAACCCACACCAAAAATGCATTTCCACTGCAATCAAACGACAGAAGGTCAAACGCTGGGGTTGATTATAATTGTCCAGAATCGTTTTGCAGAGCCGATAGGCCACGGGAATGCTGAGGAAGGATAGCAGCGAACCGATCGGAAATGCCTGGGCAATCACACCAATCGCAATCATGGCATAGACACTGCCACAGACCCACTGTAACAACTGCGCCGATCGCTTCGAGCCTAACCGCACCACGGGGGATAATTTCCCGATCGCGGCATCATCCTTAACTTGGTTAAAGTGGGAACAAAAGAGGATCACACTCGTAATCACCCCAACCACGATCGACGCGATTAAATTCACCGCCGAAAACGTTTGGGTTTGACTGTAGTAACTGGCCGACATTGCCAACGGCCCAAAGGCAAAAAAGCAGAGAATCTCCCCCACCCCCTTGTAACTTAAGCGGAAGGGTGGGCCTTGATAAATGTACCCAATCCCACAGCAAGCCAGGATTAATCCAATCACCGTAAAATCTCGCTGCATCGCCGCGATCGCCGTAATCCCCAACAACCCCAAGGCCAGAAAAGCGTTAGAAATCCAAAAAATCAACGCCTTGTTGCCAGTGATGTTCACCACTGAATTGAATTTATTGACATCGACCCCCGTATCTGCATCAAACACATCATTGCTGAGATTCTCCCAAGCCAAAATCAGCACCGCAGACAGCAAAAACAGACCAAACACCAACGCATTTAAGTGGCGGGTTTCGGCATAGGCGATCGCGGAACCGACCCAAATGGGCATAATCGCCACACTATACATCGGCGGCTTAATTGCAGCCCACCACAATTTGCGGCGACTGAGCGCGGGTGGCATGGCTTGGGCGCGAGCAGTGGTACGGTCAGAAGTGGTACGGTCAGAAGATTGGGGAGTCATCAATCTACAAAACAGGGTGTGATTGGATCGACGGCATGGGAGTATCGACTGCCTACCAGTTTCTCACCCTGGATTGCGGCGCATTGCAGTGGGTTATAGAAACGTTACAGATCCGCTTGCTAGGGGCAGTAAGGGTTTGCCAGCAGCCCTAAAGCGCGATCGCCAGTCCCCCGTCGTCGTCTTCAAAAATAGGTGGATCATGCCAAGATCAGGCCCCGATCGCTCCTATGACTGCGGCAAATGTATCACTGTGTATCATCGGATGTATTTTACGTTGGCGATTTAATAAAGAATTATGTCGAATTGGGGGAGCTATCATCGGCGATCGGGCAGGAGCTGCCCTTGGAAAACGGGGTTCAGATCGACGCTAACCAGCAAGAATACTCAATAGTCCCGCGATCGCCCTAACCTGGGATCCAAGAAATCCCCTGACAGACCGCCATCTCCTATCCTTCCAAAGTCGATTAAGATCAACTTAAGAAAATTTGCCGCTTGAAGCCTGTTTACTCATGCCCGTTAGTCCTTATTCTCTAGACTGCTTCAAAACGCATCGTGATTTATATAACTTTCTTTTTGCGTGTAAGCAGGCATTTGTCAATACATCTCAAATTCAACTGATTAGTATTTCCTTTTCAATTCCTGAAGTTGATCCCCTGGCGGTCTTACAAACCTGCGTAAGCCCCCAGGAAAGACACTTTTATTTTGAGAAAAGCGGGCAGCAGCAGGCATTGCTGGCGGTCGGCTCGGTCATGCAGTTGGAGTTGGAAGGCAGCGATCGCTTCGTCCAATCCCGTGACTTCATTCAGCGACTGTCCCAGCAAATTACCCTGGTGGGCGATGTTGATGGGCCATTTGCAGGGGCGCACTTTTTTTGTGGCTTTTCCTTCTTTGCCCAATCCACCGCTGCCGGTACCGCTGGATCGGTGTTGTTGCCCCAGTGGCAAGTTTCTCGGCTCGGCTCCCAAAGCACGATCGTGGTCAATGTGTTAATCGACCATAGATTTGACCCCCAAAGCCAATCCACCCGGATCTGGCAACAAATTCAAGCCATCCAAACCGCCACCCTAGACTGCGATCGCTGGGAGAATAATACGATTCAGTCAATCCATGGCGTCAGTTCGCCAGAAATTTTCCAAACTGCTGTCCAGCAAGCCCTTCAGGAAATTCGCGATCGCAAAATTGCCAAAATTGTCCTAGCCCGTGCCTTTGATGTGGTTGCTGCAACTCCGTTTAACTTGGTTGCCTCCCTCCACAACCTGCGGCGGCTGTACCAGGACTGCTATATCTTTTCTAGCCACCAGGCCCAGGGGGTATCGGCAGGGCAAACCTTTATCGGGGCCAGTCCAGAACGCCTAGTGACCATGCAGCAACACCGGCTGGAAACCGATGCCTTAGCCGGTTCAGCCCCGCGTGGTCTCACCGAAGCTGAGGATATTTGTCTAGCCAACCAGCTACTCTCCAGCGAAAAAGAAACCCACGAGCATCAACTGGTGATCGATTTCATCACCCAGCACATGGGCAACCTGGGCTTGCAGCCTAAAATCCTGACACCGCGCCTGCTGCAATTGCCCAATATTCAACACTTACACACCCCGATTACCGCTGAGGTACCTGACGCAGTGCACCTGTTGGATATCTTGGCGGAGTTGCACCCGACCCCTGCCGTGGCTGGCGTGCCCCGCGAGTTGGCCTGTCGCTACATTCAGCAGTTAGAACCCTTTGAGCGATCGTCCTATGCAGCCCCGATCGGGTGGGTGGATGCCCAGGGCAACGGGGAATTCGCGGTGGGAATTCGATCGGCCATTTTGCAGGGGCGGCGGGCGCGATTGTTTGCGGGGGCGGGAATTGTGGAAGGGTCAAATCCCGATCGGGAACTGGTGGAAGTTCAGCTAAAATTGCAGGCTTTGCTGCGGGCACTGACCTAGGCGATGGGTTAAGGTGCTTGCCTAGGGTTGGGGACTCGCCTAGGGTTGGGGGAACGGTGTAGGGTGGAGGTTGTCGCTTATGGCCTCAATCCCTGTGCTTGACTTGCGGAATCTTGATACTCGGAATCTCAATACGCTGTGGTCGTCGGTTTTGGTGGAAACCCTGGTGCGATGCGGGCTGAGGACGGCGATCGTCTGTCCAGGATCCCGATCGGCTCCTTTGGCGGTGGCCTTTGCCCAGCATCCCAGCGTGGAGGCCATTCCGGTCTTGGATGAGCGATCGGCCAGCTTTTTTGCCCTGGGCATTGCCAAACGAACCCATCGCCCCGTAGCGTTGGTTTGCACGTCCGGCACAGCGGGGGCGAATTTCTATCCAGCGGTGATTGAGGCGCGGGAAAGCCAAGTGCCGCTGCTGGTGCTGACCGCCGATCGGCCTCCGGAACTGCGGGATTGCAATGCGGGGCAGGCGATCGATCAACAGAAATTATTTGGCTCCTATCCCAACACCGCCTGCGAATTGGCCACTCCTGCCTTAGACCTCTTCCTGCTGCAATACCTGCGGCAACGTATGGCCCAGAGCTATTACCAAGCCCAGTATCCGGTTCCGGGGCCAGTCCATATTAATGTTCCTCTGCGGGATCCCCTTGCCCCGATCGAACAACCGGAGGCCGCCGCCTTTGCCGAGCAGATTCCCTCGAATTTTTTTGATCACCTAACGGCTCCAATAACGGCTCCAACAGAACAGCAATTGGGGCAACGATCGGGACAGCGATCGCTCACCGAGGAATTCTATCGAGGAACGAGTTTACTGAATTTAACCCCTGAATTGGCGGCTTGGTCTGGCAAACGGGGCGTTATCGTTGCAGGGGTGGCACAGCCGGAACATCCCCAGGTCTACTGTCAGGCGATCGCGCGCTTGGCGACAAGGTTGGAGTTTCCGGTGCTGGCGGAAGGCTTATCCCCCCTGCGGAATTATGCAAGCTTGAACCCCTATCTCGTTTCCACCTACGACAGCATTTTGCGCCATCCCGATTGGGCCGATCGCCTGCAACCAGAGGTGGTGCTTCGGGTGGGGGATATGCCAACCAGTAAAGTGCTGCGGGAATGGCTCAGTGTTACCCAACCGCAACAGTGGGTGATTGACCCGATCGATCGTTCCCGCGATCCGCTCCACAGCAGGACGATTCCCATCCCGATGACCATTCCAGAATTTGTGATGCAGTTAGGATTAGACGAAGCGATCGCAGGGGCGATCGAGCAACAGCCTCTGCTCCACGATCGCGCCTATCTTCAGGATTGGCTGCTTGCCGAACAGCAGACGCGATCGGCGATCGACCAAGCCATGGCGCAAATTTCTCCCCTGTTTGAAGGCAAGGTGGCTTGGTGTCTATCGCAAATTCTGCCGCAGGGCACACCGTTATTCATCGCCAACAGTATGCCCGTGCGGGATGTGGAGTATTTCTGGCAACCCAACGATCGGCAGATTCAACCCTTCGTCAATCGCGGCGCTAACGGCATCGATGGGACTTTATCCACTGCATTGGGCGTTGCCCAGGGGAACCAACCCGCCGTAATGCTGACGGGCGATTTATCGCTGTTGCACGATACCAATGGTTTTCTGTTACGCCAATATTTCCAAGGCCACTTGACGATCGTGGTGGTCAACAACAACGGGGGCGGCATTTTTGGTATGTTGCCGATCGCCCAGTTCGATCCGCCCTTTGAAGCCTTTTTCGCGACTCCGCAACATATCGACTTTGCCCAGCTTTGCCAGACCTACGGCATTGAGCACGAAACCATTACCGACTGGCACCATCTAGAGCAACAGCTTAAGGGGCTACCCGATCGGGGCATTCGAGTGCTGGAAGTGCCCTGCGATCGGGCCCAGGATGGGGGATGGCGCAGAACATTACTCAATCCCATGGAGTAAACCCACATTACAGCCCAGCCACCCAGCCACCCGACTACCCAGCCACCCAGCTATCCGACTACCCAATCACCCAGCCACCCAACCATCCAATCACCCAACCAACCACGTCAAGGAGGCCGCTCAGAAAGCCGTTCTGGGTAGAGTTCGATCGGGCATACCAAGATCCATCCACTATCCTCCGCAGAACTTGTGCCAGTTTAGAAACTGCCTAAAATAGGCGGATTTGGGGCTTTTGCCCGGAACTTTTGGAATAGCGGTTTCGACAAAGTAGGTATGCAATCTACACAGAGTAAAACCAAAGGCAATGAACAGTCAGTGAAATTTATTGAGTCAGTACAGGCAATGCGACGCTGAATGCAATTAGCTCAGTAAAACTGCTGATTTCACCCGTTTTTCAAGCCATTGGTTCAACCTTCTTCCGTAGAATTGCAGCCCCAAGCATGAATTCTGAATTATTTTCTGAGGATCGAACGATGAAACTCTCTCTAAAAGCCATTGCCTTTGCTAGTGTGTCCGCTCTGTTGGTCGGCTCCACAGTCGCCGCAAGTTCCGCTTCTGCCCAGCCGGTTCCGTTTAATGGTAGCTACGTGGGCGCTGGGGTCTCCGGTAGCGTGACGGGCGGGGGGGCTGGCAATGATGGCCCTAACTTTGGTGGAAACGTGCAAGGTCGGTTTGCGGTTCCCAATGCGCCGGTTTCCGTCCGGGGTACGGTGTTGTTCAATGGCAACAACAGCGCGATTGTGCCGACGCTGACCTATGACTACGCCGTAGCCAAAAATACCAACGTCTACGCCGGTGCTGGGTATTCCTTTGTGCAAAAAGATGGCACCAATTCCCCCTTGGGGAATCGAGACACCGCCGTTCTGAATGTGGGTGTGGAATCCCAAGTCGCTAAAGGTGTGGTCGTCTACAGCGATGCTAAATACGGGATTAAGGGCTACGAAAGTGGCAAGCCTTCTGTGGGTCTGAGCGCAGGGGTGGGCCTGCAATTCTAAGGCCCGATCGCCCATTCCGTTGATTGATTTCCCCCGATCGCTTCATTAGTTGCACCCATTAACGAAACCCATTAACTCTATTGCCGAGATGGACATTGTGTCATCTCGGCTTTATGTCTTTTCTGTGTGACCATCCTCCTCTAAAATGGAAAGCTGGCTTAAGCGGTAGAGGAAGCAATGGCAGAAACGCTTTTATTCAACGCACTTCGAGAAGCGATCGACGAAGAAATGGCGCGTGACCCCAGCGTGTTGGTCATGGGCGAGGACGTGGGTCATTACGGCGGATCCTACAAAGTCACCAAGGATCTCTATGAGAAGTACGGCGAATTGCGCCTTCTTGACACGCCTATTGCAGAAAATAGTTTCACTGGAATGGCCGTCGGTGCAGCCATGACCGGGCTGCGTCCCATCATCGAAGGGATGAACATGGGCTTCCTGCTGCTGGCGTTTAACCAAATTTCCAACAACGCTGGGATGCTGCGCTACACCTCCGGCGGTAACTTCAAAATTCCCATGGTCATCCGGGGGCCTGGTGGGGTGGGTCGGCAGTTGGGGGCAGAGCACTCCCAGCGGCTAGAAACCTACTTCCAAGCAGTACCAGGGTTGAAAATTGTGGCTTGTTCCACGCCCTATAACGCCAAGGGGTTGCTGAAAGCGGCCATTCGGGATGACAACCCCGTGCTGTTTTTCGAGCACGTGCTGCTCTACAACTTGAAGGAAGATCTGCCCAGCGGTGAGTACATTTGCCCGTTGAATAAGGCGGAAATCGTGCGTCCCGGTAAGGATGTGACGATTCTGACCTATTCCCGGATGCGTTACCACTGCCTGCAAGCGGTGAAGACCCTGGAAAAAGAAGGGTTCGATCCAGAACTGATCGACCTCATTTCCTTGAAACCTTTGGACTTTGACACGATCGGGGAATCGATCAAGAAAACCCATCGCGTCGTCATTGTTGAAGAAGGCATGAAAACGGGCGGGATTGCCGCTGAACTGATTGCGTCGATCAACGATCGCTTCTTTGATGAACTGGATGCTCCGGTGATTCGCCTTTCTTCTCAGGACATCCCCACGCCCTACAACGGCACTTTGGAAAACCTGACGATCGTCCAGCCGCCCCAAATTGTGGAAGCGGTGAAAAAGATTACGGGCAAGCAGTTCTAGGGACAATTCTAGAATGGCAGCTTTCTAGAAATCTTTTTAGAAAGGGGATATTGAATTGATTTCAGTGGAGAGGAGCGATCGCCCGATCGCTCCTCTTTTTGGTAACACTCGCAACTGCGGGGTATCATAGCGTTTGTCACAACAGGATTCTGTATGGGAAGGCAACGTTGGTTATTAGGAGTCATTGTGGCGCTCGTGGCAGCGTCGGTCTTTACCTTGACTCAAATCCCCATTAAGCTCGGTCTCGACTTGCAAGGGGGATCACAGCTCACAATTCAGGTGAAACCCACGGAAGACATTAAGACCATTGGCGCACGGGAATTGGAAGCCGTGCAAATGGTCATCGATCGCCGGATTAACGGTCTGGGTGTTTCGGAACCCGTCGTGCAAACTGTGGGTCAGGATCAAGTCCTGGTGCAACTCCCCGGTGTCACGGATCCTGAACAGGCAGAACGGGTTCTTGGGGGCACGGCGCAGCTAGAGTTCCGGGAACAACGCCAGGGTACGGAAGGGATCTTCCAAGCGGAATACCAAAATAATCGGATTCTGCAAACCCAAGTCCAGGAACTGCGCAAAGTTAAAGGCGATCCCAAAGCCTTAGAAGATTTACAAACTCGCCTCAAGGCCAGTAATAAAGCCCTTTTAGAATTGTTTGATAAATCGGGAATTGTCGGTAAAAATCTGCAAGATGCCTTTGCGGCATCTCCCCCTGGTGGCAACGTTTGGGTCGTGGACATCCGGTTTGACACCGAAGGTGGCAACAAATTCGCCGAGATGACCAAACGGCTGGCGGGCACAGGACGTAGTATTGGTATTTTCCTGGATGATGGTCTGATTAGTGCCCCGATCGTGGGACCAGAACACGCGGCAACGGGGATCACTGGTGGTGGTGCAACGATTACGGGCAACTTTACGGCCCAGTCAGCCCAGGAACTCGCGATTCAACTCAAGGGTGGCTCCCTGCCAGTGCCGATCGAAATTGTTGAGAACCGCACCGTCGGCGCAACCCTAGGCCGAGACAGTATTGAGCGCAGTATCTATGCCGGAGTGGGCGGCCTCCTCTTGGTTTTGGCCTTTATGGTGCTGTACTACCGACTGCCGGGTGCGATCGCAGCGATTTCGCTGATGATTTACTCAATTTTGTCGATCGCCGCCTTTGATCTGTTGGGTGTGACCCTCACCTTGCCTGGGATCGCCGGATTCATTCTCAGTATTGGGATGGCCGTAGATGCCAACGTGCTGATCTTTGAACGCACCCGTGAAGAACTGCGGGCGGGCAAAACCCTGTACCGATCGGTGGAGTCGGGATTCTATCGCGCCTTCTCCAGCATTCTCGACAGTAACGTCACCACGTTGATCGCCTGCGCTGCGCTCTTTTGGTTGGGTTCCGGTTTGGTCAAAGGGTTTGCCTTAACCCTTGCCCTAGGGGTGGTCGTGAGTATGTTTACTGCGATTACCTGTAGCCGCACCCTGTTAATGACTGCACTGAATGTACAAGCCTTCCGCAAGCCTTCTTGGTATTGCCCCGGTCTTACTTCGACAACGAATTCTTCTAAGGTGGAGGCTGCATCATGAAGCTTCAGGTCATCAAACAACGCAATCTCTGGTGGGCCATTTCCTCCGCCATAATTTTAGCGGGGCTGATTTCCATGGTGGTCTCTTGGACCCAGATTGGGGCCCCTCTCCGGCCTAGCTTGGATTTCGTTGGTGGCACCCGGTTGCAATTGGAACTCGATTGCAGCAAGGTTGATTGCAGCAAGCCGATCGACCTCGACGGTGTGAGATCGGTGCTGAAAGACCAAGGCTTGGGGGGCAGTAGTGTCCAGCAGGTGGGAGATCAAGGTCAAAATCGCCCCGCCCTCTCTATCCGCACGAATAATCTGAATGTGGATGCGCGGGAAAAGTTATTGAGCGCACTCCAGGAAAAAGTTGGGGCGTTTAATCCCCAGGGCACCTCGATTGACAGCGTGGGAGCCACCCTCGGACGGCAGATTTTTTCCCAAGGGCTGTTAGCGTTATTGATTTCCTTCGTTGGGATTACGGTCTATCTCGCATTCCGCTTTCAGTTTGACTATGCCGTATTTGCGATCGTGGCCTTGGTGCACGACGTGCTGGTGACCGTGGGCGCATTCTCAATTCTGGGCCTCGTGGCGGGGATTGAAGTGGATAGCCTCTTTATTGTGGCGCTGCTCACGATCGTGGGTTTCTCGGTTAATGACACGGTGGTGATCTACGATCGCGTGCGGGAAGTGATTCAAGAACATCCCGACAAACATATCAATCAAGTGGTTGATGATGCGGTTAATCAGACCCTAACCCGATCGATCAACACCACCCTAACTACCTTGCTCACCCTTTTCGCCATCTTTATCTTTGGCGGTGAAACGCTGAAAAACTTTGCCCTTGCGTTAATCATTGGGTTTGCCATGGGGGCCTATTCCAGCATCTTTATTGCCAGTAGCCTCTTAGCTCTATGGCGAGAAAAAACAGGTAAAGCCTTCATGGCGGCACCCAGTTTGGACGTAGATGGGAATGATGCTGAAGTTGCAAGCTAGTGTCTAAGGACGGGGAATGTCTGAAGATTTTCAGCCAGAGTCTGAGGTTCCTGATTACCTCAAATTTGATTTGGACGCAGCAGCCGATCGTCTCCATCGATTAACCGTCGTGGGACGTTGGCTGTTTGTTATTTTTCTGTGGCTGACTTTGGGCACTTGGAGCCTGTGGAGTTTGCGTAAGGCGATCGCACTGATCCAGGACTATTTCACTTGGTCAGCGGTTCGATATGGCCTCATTTTTAACCCGATCGCGGGGATCGGGCTGGTTCTTTGTATTGCGATGACCCTGAGCGTCCTGATCTGGCAAAGCCGCAATATCCTATGGGGATTGCCCCCGCGCGATCGGGAGCATCTGAAAGCAATGACGATTGCGATCCGCCGCAAAGGCCGACGACATCCCCTCTGGCGTTGGGTGTTTGGACAGGAGTAACCCGCGATCGAACTCTCCATCCCCTCGGGGGCAAAATCTGACTTGACCGCAAAAAAATGGTGCAAAGAGTGCACCATTTCAATTCACGTTCAATTCACGACGATTTGGATTTGTCTTGATTGGGGTTTGTCTTCCAGGATTGCTTCAATCAATAGCCATGTCTTGAACAAGATCCAACAATAGTCATCGTCCAATCCTCTTCATCTCTTGGACAACCTGGAATCTTAGCCCCGCTTGCGACTTCCTCGGCGCGATCGGCTCAGGTCGTACTCCAACGCAGCACCTAAACCGAACAGCACACCGCTAAAGACCCAGGCGACTTCTGGCAAACTACCGCTCTTGTAGTTAGGATCTACGCTGCTATAGCGGAACCACATATCTGCGACGTACAGCGAAAACGCGGCAAAGGCAATCATGCGCCAAGAGAGTGAGAATCGTCCTCCCCAAAAAGCCAAGAGCAACGTTGTTGCAATAATCAACAAAAATACATCGGCAATAATGTAGAAACTATTGATCGGTTTCTTAAATTGACCGAGGAATTGTTCCACTGTTAAAACCCAAGCCGGAGCGGGGACTTCTTTCTCTGCTTCTTGGCCCGGTGCCGCGTCCGCTGGCTTTGCTTCTGGCGTGCTTGTGGCTTTCGGGCTGGCAGTGCTGGTAGGAGAACTCGTTGCCGCTGTTTTGGGGGTCGCTTTTTGTGGCTTGGCAGAAACAGTCGGACTAGGCTTGGTTGTGGTGGCCTGTGCCAAGAGCGGATGCACTGTGCCATCTGAGCTAGCCGGGGCTGTCGCCGCGATCGCCGGTGGCATCTCCCAGAAATGGCTCTGGGTTGCCGCAGCTTCTGCTCTATCCGCCTTGACACTGACAAGCACACCTGCCGCCACTCCGATCGCCCCGATCGCCACGACAATGAACCACTGTCCTGGATCGAGATTCAGCCGTCGATCGACCACAGCGGTCACCATGCCATAGCCCAGAGAAATATAGGTGACTAGGTAGAAAATATCCCCTGGGGAAATATCAGCAGTCCGTCCCAGTACGGTTTCCCAGTAGGTGAATAGAATGCCGCCGATCGCATAGCACAACATGCCAATGCCAATGCCCAACCAAACCTTCCGACCACTTACAACTTGGTTGCTAAAGGCATTGCGAAAACACAGCAAGAAGGCCGTTGCAAAGGCTCCAATCTCAAATACCCCAGTACCCACCCCATAGAACCAATACCAAAAGCTATCGGTTTCAGGGGTGGCATTGACCCCCCTCGGGCCAAACAAGAGGAAAAACATGAGGGCTACAAAGGCCCAGAGCATTTCAAAGAGGAGAATAGCTTGGACAGAAAGTCCACGAGAGGCTGGCTTATCCATAGACTGTTGATGATTTGAGCAATTCCTGACAAAAGTGGTGCAACTGAAGTGGTGCAACTGAGTGCAAGGCTATGTTACAAGGTGGCGGTGCGATCCAACGACTTTTCTAAATGAATCGTTTTTTTCAGCGATTTTCCCAATCCTGAGAGAGCGAGCCGAGATAACCTTGAGCCTTGCATAAACTCCACTCCCTGAAGTGGCAGGGGATAGAGCCCAGGGGCCTCCGTTGCGGGTGATATGCGGGTGGTATGCGAGTGGTACGTGGGTGATATGTGGATGAGTTATCGTGCTTACTTCCAGAGTGCCCCAGCTTGGGAACTCCCCAGCCAGTCCAAGAAGGCTTTACGCTCTTGGGAGGATAAATCCTGCAAGGAATCTAGAACACTGCGCGTAAATCCAGTATTGCCAAAATAAGACTTGCCCAAGCGATACATCTCCTGCAAAAGCAGCACCATTTGAGATTCTTGCCAAGGGGGAGGTTGCAAACTGTTCAACGGATCCGCAGTGAGTAGTTGCTGTACAGCATCTGCGGTTTCGGCTTGGGAAAATCGCCCCTTTTGGAAAACCGCCATCACGTCCCGCTGAAAGGCACTGCCTTGCTTGGTACCCATCAAATCTTCAATATCCAAGTACATGGACTGAAGCATTAATAGGCAAGCTTGTACCAACAAAGGTGAACCCCCCTCGCCGCTGGAGGAAGATCCCGTCGCAGGAATGTCACTGGTTAGCTGGTCTAAACGAACCTTGCCCCAAATGCTGTAGCGCTCGGGTTCTTCAAGTAAGACGCAGGCTTTGCCCTGATTATCAGTTAACTCACGCCATAGGGATCGAGCCTCCTCTTCCTGAGTGGCTTGGAAGACGTTCAGCAATCGGAAAGTCATCCCTTGATAAGTCAAAATGGGGATCTTTTGATCTTTCCGAGGGTGCTGGACACTTGAGATGTCTACATCCTGCCGTTTCAAAATGAACATAACGCTGCAAGGCTAATGCTGATCTTAGGTCAGGGTCGGGCGGCAGTTGCCGAGGCTATTGTGCACAGAAATAGTTGTAGTGTACACACAGCCTTGGGGCAAAAGGGGCAAAACTCAAGCACAAAGCAGGAGAGGAAGGGTACTTAGCCCACTGAGGAACCCTATGTCTTCAGGTTTTGGAGGGGTCATCGACAAGCGAATAGAATTCCAACCTGAGTTCAACACTAACTTTATATGTCAAAAGGTTCGGGTTGACACAGATAGCCCGAAATTTTGATTGGAGCACAACTTGTCGGCCTGACTAGGATGAATGGGAGGCTTGGGGACAAAATTGACCGATCGCTGAGAAAGGATGTCCCTGGGGCACTATCCGAAATTTTCCAGTTTGCACTAAAATTTTAGGGGGTCATGCAATTCTCCCCTGGTGAAACTCCCACTGTTGGGATATTTACTTGGGCATTCTACTGAAGGTTTGGACGACTTCAAATCTGAGGCTGTAGTGATCTGAGGCTGTAGTGATCTGAGGCTGCATTGACATTATTTACAGATTGACATTTCATAGTGTTGATATTTCACAGCATTGACATTTCATAGCATTGACATTTAAAAGTCTTGATGCTTGACAGTTGGGCCCTTAGCTCAGTGGATAGAGCAACCGCCTTCTAAGCGGTCGGTCACAGGTTCGAATCCTGTAGGGCCCGTTTCCTACACTGCTTCCCAGATATTTCCTTGGCTTGAGCTTATGAGCTGAAGGTTTTGTTTGGTGGCTAGCAGAGATCGGATGGCCGAATGAGGAAACATCCTGTCACTAAAAGTGCACTTGTGAAGAGAATAGAGTTTGACAATAGACCGAGCCGGTTTTAGGGTTAGGGCTGTTTGTCGGGGTTACGCAGTGATGGGTATTGCAGACATTAACCAAGATGAGGTGGTCATGGCGGAGTGGATTAAGAGCACGATGGAAGCATTGGGGTATGGTGGCATTGCCCTGCTGATGTTCCTGGAAAACCTGTTTCCGCCCATCCCATCGGAACTGATTATGCCGTTGGCGGGGTTTACGGCCCACGAAGGTCGCTTGAATTTTCAATATGTGGTGCTGGCTGGGGTGCTGGGTACCATGGTGGGTACGCTGCCTTGGTACTACGCGGGCAAGATTTTGGGAGAGCCTCGGCTGCGTGTTCTTGCCGATCGCTATGGCAAGTGGCTGGGAATGTCCGGTGAAGATATCGATCGGGCCAACCACTGGTTCTATCGCCATGGCAATGTCACGGTTCTCCTCTGCCGCCTGGTACCGGGTGTGCGCACGGTGATTTCCCTACCTGCGGGGATTAGTGAAATGCCGATCGGATCCTTCATGCTTTACTCAACCGTTGGTACGACGCTTTGGGTGAGTCTGCTGACCTATGCAGGGTATATCCTTGGATCCAATTATGAGTTGGTCGATCAGTATTTAGCACCGGTCTCTAAGATTGTTCTAGTGGTTGTACTCCTCGCCTTTGGGGTGTGGCTCTGGCGCAAGCAGCGTTCAAAAAAGCAACTCTAAACCGCGTTCAATCTATGTTTGAGACGGTGAGTTCATCCTGAAATTGTTCTGAAATTGCTTTGGTTGCCTGTGGGATCCAGTCGCTCATTGCGGCTAAGCATTTGGGGCCAACGCGAAACTTTTATCAGAAGCATGGGAGAATGGCGATCGTTACTGGCGCGATTGACACCGATCGCGTGAACCTTTGCCCCAATGACAGCGGGTATTGGCGTAATAAGGGCGCGATGCCCTCGATCGCTATGGGTTAGAGCGACCTGAGCTAGAGCGACCTAAGCTAGAGCGACCTAAGCTTAGAGCAGCCTGAGCTAGAGCGTCGTCGGCTGATGTCGTCGGCTTGGGTATTGTTTTAGGCCATTACCTAGGGCGAGGGGTTAGCCTAAAAAGGTGAATCAATCCCCAACGATTGCGGCCATTCCGATGGCCTCTGTCATTCCGTCTCGGATTCCAACGTACTTAAGAGCGAAAGGCGAGTCGCCATTGAAAGCGCGTTCTAACTACCGTTCAAATTACTGGCACCTTCTGCCCTATGTGCGACGCCAGTGGCGGACGATCGGTCAAGCGATGGTCTGCGTTCTGATTTTTAGTGCCATTTGGCCAATTTTGGCGGCAAAGTCAGAAGTTCTGTTTGACGCGATCGGTCGCGGTAAAGTCAACCAGGTGATTGATCTGGTGATTTTTGCCGCGAGTATCTGGGCTGTTCAGAAGGTGGCTCAGTTCGGCATGGATTCCCTGATGGCCAAGGCTGCCCTCGCCGTTTCCTTTGACCTCCGGAAGGATGCCTTTGCCCATTTGCAATCCCTCAGTCTGAGCTACTTTGAGAAGGCCAAAACGGGGGATTTGAGCTACCGGATGACGGAGGATGTCGATCGCATTGGGGAAGTGATCAACAAGCTGTTCCATCAATTTGTCCCTTGTATCCTGCAATTGATTGGGGTGCTGGGGTTCATGATTTATCGCAGTTGGCAACTGACCCTAGCGACGCTGATTATTGCGCCCTTGATGGCGGTGCTGATTGGCTGGTTTGGTGAACAGATGCGGCAACTGTCCCACCGCAGCCAGCGGCGGGTTTCTGACCTGTCCTCCATGCTGGTGGAAAATTTTAGTGGCATTCGCTTGATCCAAGCCTTTGCTGCGGAAAAGTATGCGATCGATCTGTTTGCGGAAGAGGCGGAACGGAATCGGCAAGCGAAGTATGTGACGGATAAGTTGCGGGCGATCGAATATCCCGTGGTGGGTTTTTTGCAAGCGTTAGCCTTTTGCTTTTTGTTTTTCTTGGGGGTTTGGTTGATTTCCCAGGGAACGCTGAAGCCGGAGCAATTTGGTAGCTACTGTGTGGCGGTGTCGATGCTGATTGACCCGATTAATATTCTGGCTAGCAACTACAACGAATTTAAGCAGGGGGAAGCTTCGGTCGATCGCATCTATGAGTTGATTGCCATCGAGCCGACGGTGATGGAGGATCCGCAGGCGGTTCCCCTTCCAGAAGTTTCTGGGAAAGTTGAGATTGTCAATGTCAGTTTTGCTTACCAACCCGATCGGCCTGTGCTGCGGGATTTAAGTTTGTTGGCAGAACCGGGAGATATGATTGCTCTGGTTGGATCCTCGGGGGCTGGAAAATCGACGTTGGTCAACTTACTGCCTCGGTTTTACGATCCGCAGGATGGCCAAATTCTGATTGATGGCATGGATATTCGTCGGGTGACGTTGCGCAGTTTGCGGCGGCAGATCGGCATTGTGCCCCAGGAGACGACGCTGTTTTCGGGCACGATCGCGCAAAATATTGCCTTTGGTCAAACGGAAATTGATTTAGACGCGGTGCAGGAAGCGGCTAAGATTGCCAACGCCCATCAATTTATTATGCAGTTTCCCCAGGGCTACCACACTTGGGTCGGTGAGCGTGGGGTGAACCTGTCCGGTGGGCAACGGCAACGTATCGCGATCGCGCGGGCGGTTCTGCTCAATCCCAAAATCCTGATTCTCGATGAAGCGACTTCTGCCCTCGATTCTGAATCGGAAGCGCTGGTGCAGGAAGCCCTGGAACGGATCATGGAAGGACGAACGGTGTTTATCATTGCCCACCGTTTAGCGACGGTTCGGAGCAGCGATCGAATTCTGGTGATGGAAAAGGGGCAAATTATCGAGTCAGGCAACCACGAGCAGTTATTAGCTGCCAATGGTCGTTATGCCGGATTTTATGCCCAACAATTTTCTTGATGTCAGGTTTGCTGGCTGTACCCAATGCTTTGGGGATGCGGGTATCTAATGATACGCGATCGATTTTTGGGATACGGATTGACAGTGCCGATGGTTTATTCGTAGTCTAGTTTCTCAAGGCGACGCCGTGGACATCCTTCTTTCAGTTGGGTTTACGATTGACGGTTTGGTATGAAGCACGGGGCCGCTGGGATCCTGAAAATTTAGGGCACTACCTGGGATTGCTGTCACAAGCCCAAGTAGCTATTCCCCCTCGCTGCGTGAACAGCAAGGAGGCTTGTTGAGAATTTTAACATTCGATCGAGCCACTCTTGTTTGTGATGTCAAACGGGGTGGCTCTAAATTTTTGGGCTTCTTTAGATACCCTCATCCCCGACCCTTCTCCCGCAAACAGGAGAAGGGAGCAAGATTGCAGCAGGGATGATATTCACTACAGGAGAAGCTCAATTATGACGAAAGGTTCTAGCGATCGGAGCGATCGTTCGGTTCAATCTGAGAAACAACGCTTACAGATCCACTTAATCGGTCACAAGGAGTTCGTGCAGGACACGATTAATCAATTCCATGCCCATCGGATCGCGGACAGGATTCATTGGAGTCAACCGATGAAGATTGTGCATTCCGACGGGCAATACATCAGTATATTGAGTCGCGAACGGCTGCGATAACGGCTGAAGCATGAGGAATCCCGCAGGTTCGTTGATGGGAATGGCCTGCGGGGATTGACAAGAAGGGCTAAACCTTCATCGTTAAAATTGACAGCGGTAAACAGATTGAGGCAACTTTTGGGATGGCAAAGGACTTATTCCATCACGTGGTCAAAGATGCGCTCATCGCAGAGGGCTGGCAGATCACTCACGATCCCTTTCCTGTGGATTATGGTGACGTACAAATGCAAATTGATCTCGGTGCAGAACGCCTCCTTGCCGCCCAGCGTGACACTGAAAAAATTGCCGTAGAAGTCAAAAGCTTCACCAAACCCTCCGCCATTTCCGAGTTTCATACCGCTGTTGGGCAATATCTCAATTATCGAAGAGCACTGCGATCGCAAGAACCCGCCCGAATTCTCTATCTGGCCGTTCCGCTCCAAACCTACGATGATTTTTTCCGACTTCGATTCATTCAAGAAGGCGTTCAGGAATACCAACTTCGCTTACTCATCTATGATGTAGAAGAACGGAGGATCAGCCAATGGATAAAATAGCAAAGTACCGACAAATCGTACAAAGCATCCTACTTGCCCATAGTCAAATCCAACCGGCCTATGGTGAGATTGAAATGGAGGTGTTATTTGATCAAGACCGCGATCGCTACCAAGTTCTGCGAGCCGGGTGGCTCCAGAAAAAGCGCGTGTATGGTGTTTTGATTCACATTGATCTGAAGGGTGAAAAAATTTGGATTCAATATGATGGCACAGAAGTTGGGGTGGCCAACGAGCTGATGGAACAAGGGATTCCCAAAACAGACATTGTGTTAGCCTACCATTCTCCCTTCATCCGCCAATACGATGGCTTTGCTGTTAGCTAGACGACCCATCACAATAAACCTCACCCTTCAGCCCATCTTCAGCCATCTCCAACAGAAACTTACTGACCTGTATGACGATCGTGGTAATTGAGAGCGATCGTGTATTTTCTCCCTCATTTGTGTGATGCAAAATTCGATCTGCTTTTCAGATTGTTTCGTGGGCAGTCGTTTTTCGGTAAAAATCTAGAAAGACTTTGTCATTAGCCTAACCGATCGTTGCACCTGACTGGCAATGCTACAGTGGTTTTAGCAAAATCAACTCGCAGCAAATGAACTTTGCGTTATACTACATTCAACTTTCCGTAAAGTCACAGCTTAGTTAGTTGAGATACGTTAGACTTTATACAAAGTCCTGACCGTATATCTACTATGACTGACCCTCAATCATTGGAAACTGGAAGTATTGTTCCAAACTCAACGGAAGCGATTGCATCTAGATCTCTTGATGACTTTAAAGCTCTTTTTTATTTGTACAACGCGAAACCTGATACAGAGATTCGCCTGCTAAAGGGTGGGAAAATAGTAGAGCTTTCAGATATTAGAAGTCTTGAAGAACAAGTAGCAGCTAAACTTGGAAATCATGAAACTCTCGGGCAGACTGTATCAATAACTTTCAAGCTGTCTAATAAAAAGATTAAAGAGTTTTCTACTTGGGCTGAATTTGAACGAGCGCAGTGGAATACAGTGAATGACAAAGTTCAAGCACTTAATCTTAGTTGGAATATTCTTATTCAGTTACCACAATATAAATCTCCACAACCTCACTCAATGAAGGTAAGAATTGGAAATGCAATACCACCTAAAGATATAATTCAACTAATCTTTACTAGTGATGACATTTCAGAGGTAATGGAGGCAGAATCTCCTGGTGTTTGCAAAGTTGACTTTATAAATAATATAGTTGCAAATGAATTGCTTTTTATTGTAGATGAGTGGTACAAAGGGTTGAAAAAAGCACCTGAACCTATTGCTGCTCAGAAATTTTTAAAGAAATATGGAAAAGATGCAAGTCAATTTATTCGACTTCTTTTTCCACCCCTTTTGTTATTTATCACATGTAGTTACACAGGATACATATATCCCATCATTGGCATTGGTCAAGAGCTTTCAATTAATGCTTTACAAACGGTTTTAGCGTTTTTGTTGACTATCTTCACGATTGGAGTTTTTCTAGGTAGTAGCATTGAAAAATCAATTGACAGGTTGATCGATAAGCTTGAAGTCTATCCAAATTTTTTAATTACTAAAGGTGATCAAAATGCTGTGGAAGATTTCGAACGCAATAATAATAAGCTAACCAATCAAATTTTCAGTAGAGTAGCTTGGATATTGTTTAGTATTCCCGTATCTTCTGGCATAAAGTTTTTAATTGCCTACTTCAATCCTTTAAAGCATTAATACAGCCATCATTAATAAGTGAGATGTTGATCAGGAGGGAATTTAACCCTCCCCTCCCATACTACCTGCCATGTAGGTTCGCAATGGGCAGATCAGGTCGCCGCGCAAACAACACTGCTGACTGAAGCGTAACCTTGGGCTTGCTTCCAAAGTTGCTTAATTGAGAGCAATCCCTGTTTCTTCCAACCATTCATGGGTCATGCCCGTTTGCGTTGCCAACGTCTTTGACAAGCGCCAATAGCCTTTACGACTAATGCCCATCAAAAAAGTAACTGGCTCATTGACCCAGAAACCCGTCCGCGAAAGCAGAAATAGTGGCAGTTGAGAGCGATCGTATAGTTTCTCACCCATCTGTGTGATGCAAAATTCTATTGACTTTTCAGATTGTTTCGTGGGTAGTCGTTTGTGATATGGAAATCCATCTGGTCATAACAGTCACGATCGCTCATACTGAGTGATAGCCCCTTTGAGAATAGGAGCCGTCTATGTTATCGCAAGAACTGAAGGCACAGGTCTTTAAGCTGCCTCCCAGCGATCGCCTTGCACTGATCTCTGCCATCATCGAATCCCTACAAAATACTCCCGTGACCCAGTCTGACCGCTCTAGTGCAATTCGACGAATGAGGGGCTTATTAAAAACAGACCAACCCGCCCCAACCGATGAAGAAGTAGCAGCGATGCTGGAAGAGCGACGGGTGGAGAAGTATCTTCAGTGAGAGTCTTAATTGATACCAATATCGTTCTAGATTTTCTGCTGCAACGAGAGCCTTTTTTCCAAGATGCAGAACTGCTATTTCAGGCGATCGATGTGGAGGAAGTTGTTGCCTACGTGACAGCGACAACTTTAACGGATATTTTCTATATCTCACGTAGGCATACCCAGAGTATTGAGCAAGCGCGGCAAGCAGTCTCAGAAACACTCGCTGCCATGATGATCTGTCCGGTTGATCGAGTTGTTCTGGAATCAGCTTTGAACTCTGGTTTACCTGATTTTGAAGATGCTGTTCAAATTTTTAGCGCAGTTGCTCAAGGATTAGAAGCGATTGTGACCCGTGATGCTCAAGGTTTTTTGAGTTCACCTATACCCGTATTATCCATTCAAGATTTGTTGCAGCAAGTCAGACAGCAAAATGGTGGTTAGGTTGGTTGGGACGCATAGATTGAGATCGTATTGTTAGCTTGTCGCAAACGCTGTCCAGTCGGGTCGAAGAGGGGAATTTAACCCTCCCCTACCACACCATCTGCCGTGCGGGTTTGCAACAGGCAGATCAGGTCACCGCGCAAACCACACTGATAACTTAAGCGTAACCTTGGGGTTTCTTCCAAAGTTGCTTAATTGAGAGCAATCCCTATTTCTTCAACCATTCATGGGTCATTCCCGCTTGCGTTGCCAACGTCTTTGACAAGCGCCAATAGCCTTTACGACTAGTGCCCGTCAAAAAAGTAACTGGCTCATTAACCCAGGAACCCGTCCGCGAAAGCAGAAATAGTGGCAGTTGAGAGCGATCGTGAAGGCTCTCACTCAGGTGAACTTTGCGTTAGACCGATTTGCGGTATGAATTAAGCAGCCCCAAATTGCTGAGTTAGAACCAAAAAGGGTTCAAGCAGAAATGCTTGAACCCTTGTCGTTCGGTCTGACCTCTACAGCCAGACTACTACCTCAGCTTCGATATTTAGTAGCCACGAGAGAAGCTGTTACCGCTTCTACGATTGCCACCAAATGAGCCGCCGCCGCGATCTTCACGAGGCTTAGCTTTATTCACTTTCAAATCACGACCCATCCACTCCGCACCGTCTAGTGCTTCAATGGCAACCGTTTCCTCGGAATCCGCACTCATTTCTACGAAACCGAAACCACGCATACGACCAGTTTCACGATCGACGGGAAGCTGAACTCGCTTGACGGATCCATACTCTGCAAATACAGAAGTCAGATCGGCATCAGTAACGTCATAGGACAGGTTGCCTACATAAATTGACATAGCTTGTCTCCAAAAATTGAAGGATATGTAGAGTAAATTTTCGGAGAGAAGTCTGTCAAAGGAAAAACTCGAAAACTTGTTAATACTAGGAACAAATGCTGCTAACCGATGTTTGTGCTCTAGAAACTAGAATAGCACGTTCGGGAAGCTTCTAGGGATTTTGAAGTTGTTAAGATTAACAAAAAATTAGGGAGTATTTATACTTATTATTGCCTGGTAGTCTAATCGGGCCGAGGAGAGAATTTAACCCTCCCCTCCCACACCACCCATCGTGCGGGTCCGCAATGGACAGATCAGGTCGCCGCGCAAACAACACTGCTGACTGAAGCGTAACCTTGGGCTTGCTTCCAAAGTTACTTAATTGAGGGCAATTCCTGTTTCTTCAACCATGCATGGGTCATTCCCGTTTGCATTGCCAACCTCTTTGACAAGCGCCAATAGCCTTTACAATTAATGCCTGTCACGATCTCATGACGATTACTTGTCCCCAGTTTGAATAGATTAGTAATGCGTGTCCATGGCTACGGCAGGCTTCGCCAACGGTCTGCGCTACCGCTTCTGGTGTTTCACCAGGGCACACCAATAGACCCTTTTGAACGTTCTGCAACAGTGGATAGAGGGAACGGGTAGGGGAGGGTAAAAGAATCAGGGATGTTATTTCTTATTAAGTCCCTAAGCATTTAGTGGAATAGAATTAATCCACGAGTTGACGAAATTGATCACTGATGACATATCCTTTGCAGCCCCAATTTACTGAAGTTCTCACCCTGATTCAATCGGCTCAGCAAAAAGTTCTTGCCACCACAAACCAGGAGTTGATCAAACTTTATTGGAGCATCGGAAAATATATCAGCGATCGCATGACCGCATCCGAATGGGGACAAAAAACGATCGAACAACTTGCAGCGTTCATTCAAGCTCAAGAACCTGGTATCAAAGGCTTTGAAAAACGCAACCTGTATAGAATGCGCCAGTTTTACGAAACTTATCCCGATTCTGAAATTGTGTCAGCACTGCTGACACAATTAAGCTGGACTCATCACACCATCCTCATATCTCGTTGTAAAACTCAAGACGAACGCCTTTTCTATCTCGAACTAGCTGCTACTGAACGCTACAGTACCCGTGAACTAGATCGCCAAATCAGCAGTGGCATCTTCGAGCGCACTCGCCTTGCTGATGCTAAACTTCCCCAAACAAGCCATCCTAGACCGCTTACTGGAGTCTTTCGCGATAGCTACGTCCTCGACTTTCTCAATCTGCCGCCTAATCATTCTGAAAACGACCTGAAAACTGCTCTTGTCGCCTGCTTGAGAGATTTTATCCTAGAACTCGGTCGGGACTTTACTTTCTTAGGACAGGAATATCGTCTACAAGTTGGCAACAGTGACTTCTTTATCGATTTGCTCTTTTTCCATCGAGAACTCCAGAGCCTGGTTGCCTTTGAACTCAAAGTCGATAAATTTCAACCCGAATACCTTGGTCAGATTGAATTCTATCTCGAAGCGCTCGATCGTGATGTTAAAAAACCTCACGAGAATCCGAGCATTGGTGTTCTGCTCTGTCGCGATAAAGACAACGAAGTGGTTGAATATGCACTCAGCCGCTCAATTAGTCCTACTGTTGTCGCTGAATACGAAATCAAACTGATCCCGAAAGACGTTTTACGCAGGAAATTGAACGAGTTCTATGAATTACTGGCAGGCAGAGAGGCGTTGTAATTTTTAAGGTGAGTTGGTTTCGATTGCGGAGTGGTCGATCGCAGTTGTAAAGATCTTCATTGCGGCACGGTCTAACCAGGTGGCACGGTCTACCGGTCGTTGGAACGACGAACAGAGTCTTCTCATTGCGTTTCTAGCTCATTCGTCGCCGCTGAACTTGGTCGTTAAAACCTGGAGGCACACTCTTCAAGCACAGTGTCTACTGCTTTTCGGTAATTTTCAACAGTGGTGGCCGGAGAATTGTTCAGACACCCTGAATGACTGATCCCTAGGTCTGAGAATGCTCTCCCTAGCTTGGCGACCTGTATTCGCAATAAATATATATTTTAAGTCTCTAGGTAACCCTCAACTTCTTTACGGGGAAATAGCCATTCAAGGATCTGCAGGTTGCCATTTCAAAATTTTGTGTTACCTTAGTGCACAGGTTCCGTTGAACCATATTTACTGTTCAGTTGAACAAATAAACAAAGGAAAGCTAAATCATGACAGAGAAGAAAGTTCAATTCTTTGCTAAGTCTGCCTGTCGCGTTTTTCAGGACAGCGATGATAATAGGCAGCTTTGGTCTTTGACTGTAGCGGTCAAAGATTTGCCACAAGGTTTTCCATATGGGCCGAATGCCAGGAATGCTGATCTGGCTGCCAAGCCTGCCAAGGCTATGCTCGGAACTCTAAGGTCAGAACCTCAGCAGTTTATCTATTACAACAATGGCATCATGCTAGTTGTTGGATCCCTTCGAGCGAGACGAGTTGAAGGTGGAGATTTTGAAGTTCGAATTAAGTACATAGAGTCAAACGAGGAAACGGAAGATTTTCTTGGTCATGGTGTTCTCAATGGAGGACATACTTACAAGGCTTTGATGCACGCTCTTTACGGGCAACACAAACGGGGAGAGCGTTACCCAGAGATTCACCAAGCTTATGTTCAAGTCACAGTAGCAGTTGGTGTTGACGAGGAGAGTGTCGCAAGTATTAGCCGTGCCAGAAATCTCTCTAAAGCAGTACCAGATTATGCGTTGAAAAATCTTGAACGTGATTGGCAAAAGATAGAAAGGTATTTGCCTTCAAGTTATCGCAGCAATGTAATTTTCAAGCCTAATGAGTTTGAGGAAAATCCAGACGAGGCTCCAAAATACACGGTTGTTGATCTTGTTCAAAGGTTAGCTCTTCTCAACAATGACTTATTCGATTTTAGAAAGGATAGTCATCCTGTAACTGCTTACACAGGAAAAGGTTCTCTTGTTAGTAAGTGGAATGACAAAAACTACGAGCATGTGCTTCCTCTGCTGCCTGACATCCTGTGGTTAGAGGAGAAAGTCATGGAAGCTCATGAAAACCTTAACGGATATAGCAGCAGTGGCAAGAAGATTGTGATTACAAAAGTCAGTGGATGCAGTAATCAGCCTTCTACTTTGATTACGGGTCGAACTTTCAATCTCACAGTTGCGCCTCCATTTGTCATGCCTGTTTTAGCAGCTTTCCGCCTTCTTATTAAAGATGGTCAGTGGATAAAACCTAAAGAGGAATTATGGGATCAGTATGGAGTGATGCTAGTCGAAAGGCTGTGGGATAACTACAAAATGGAAGGACGCTCAAGCGCAGCATCCTTTGGTCGTTCGAAGAGTACTTGGAATGCTCTAACTAATACAATTGCTATGCAATTTGTTCAAATCTAACCACGTCTCTCGCAAAGAACTAATGGGTTGATGAAGTAGACGGCAGAGGAGTTTATCAATCCCTGCCGTCGCCTATTCTAAGCATCTTCTGAACCGACGATCGGCTTGCGGGAGTGCCACCATTCCCGTTGCTCTGGCGAAAGCTTGACTGAGTACAGCGTAATCACCATCGGTTTTGTGCGGTGCTCCTGACCCACAATCTCCACACTATAAGACGGGCTACCCTTAGTCGCCATGTCAGGCACGTAGCGCTTGCCAATACGCCGCCAACTGGGTTCCTTCCCATGCCACTCAATCCGGCAACAGGGATAGGGCAACTGCTCCCGATCGAACAACCGACAACAAGGCCCAATGATGCGGTAGGTATAGTGACAACCAGGACTCAGCAGAATATGCCCTGACTCTAAGGGATGGGCTTCCGGCTGATGGTAGTCAGGTTGTGACCAAGGCATCCCAGTATGGCGAGTGGGGTTGGGGAGATTCACGGCAATTCCTCAACAGGTTCCAATGGCAGGTTTGAGAGAATCTGCAACAATTGAGATTCCAGAACTCACGATCGCCCAAACAAACGCGATCGCTAGACTCGTAGTTTACAGTGCTTTGTTCAAGTTGGAGACACTATATCTAGTGGTACTTGAGAAAAATTTAGCAGAAAACCGTCGATCGTGCCGCCTCTATCAACCCGGATTAGTGCCCTATGCCGAGGCATGGGCATGGCAACAGCAACAGGTGCGCGATCGTAAAGCCCAAATCGATGCAGGCTTGGATCCTGCAGACAGCCTAATGCTGCTAGAACATCCGCCCGTCTACACCCTGGGGCAAGGATCCGATACAGGGTTTCTCAAATTTGACCCGCAGACAGCGGAGTATGAACTACATCGCATCGAACGCGGCGGCGAAGTCACCTACCACTGCCCCGGCCAACTGGTGGGATACCCGATTTTGAACCTACAGCACTACCGCAAGGACTTGCATTGGTACCTGCGGCAATTGGAAGAAGTGATTATCCAAGTGTTGGGCGAATACGGATTACAGGGCGATCGCGTTCCAGGATTGACCGGTGTCTGGGTCGAAGGGGCTAAGGTCGCAGCGATCGGCATCAAAGTCAGCCGCTGGATTACCATGCATGGGTTCGCCTTGAATGTCTGCCCAGATTTATCTGGATTTAGCCAAATTGTGCCTTGCGGGATTGCCGATAAACCCGTGGGACGGATGACCGATTGGCTTCCCGGCCTAACGGTTGAGCAAGTGTTACCGATCGTCGTACAGAAATTTGCTGAAGTCTTTGAAGTCTCATTCAGTTCGCACTAAAGTCTTGGTTGCCACAGTCTTGGTGGCCGATCATGATTGCAACTCGTGATTGCAACGCCACTTCAGCCAAACCCAAAGCTATAATCACCAGAACACCCCCACACCGTCCACACCTCCTCCATCATGGTCACGGTCATCCCCAGCGAATCTCCAACCACCCGCGAGCAAGAACGCATCTTGCTCCAAGGCATCACCTGGGAAACCTTTCAGGGTTTAATTCAAGAACTCGAAACCCAGCCCAGCAAACGGCTCACCTACAACAACGGAAACCTGGAGATTTGGATGCCGTTACCACCCCACGAACGATACAAGAAATTTTTCGCCCGTTTAGTGGAAGTCCTAACGGAAGAACAAGAAATTGAAATTTGTAGCTTAGGTTCCTGTACTTGGAGCCGCGCTGACCTTGCTAAAGGTGTTGAAGCTGATGAATGTTACTACATCCAAAATGAACCTGCCATTCGCGGACGTATGACCATCGACCTCGCGATGACCTACGGTCGGTCGAAGACCATCGACCCACCCCCTGACCTAGCAATCGAAGTTGACATGATCAGCCTTTCCCTCCCTCGCCTACCCATCTATGGGGCCTTAGGCATCCCCGAAATTTGGCGGTATGACGGTACCCGATCGCAAATTCTGGTGTGGCAAGCAGGCGAATATCAACCCGTTGACCGATCGATTTGCCTGCCGATCGTGACTCCCACCATACTTGACCATTTCTTGACCCAAGTTTTGACCATGGGAGAAACCAGTTGGGTGAAATCCATCAGAACCTGGGTGCGGACGACTGGCAAACCGTGACATAGAAGGTAGCAGCATTTCGATCGTCACCATTCCGTTAAGCATTGCCCATTAAACATTACCCATTAAACATTACCCATTAAGCATTGCCCGTTAAGCGTTGCCATTGCAGCAGCCCTTGGTCAGTCTGATGCCACCGCAAAAGGTGGTGTTGGGACTGGCCGATGTAATCGGTAGATAAGCCTATCGCGTGGCGGGGGGCGGTGGTGGCGAGGGCGATCGCGGTTTCTGGTGGACAAATGCCCCACTGCACCAAATTGCACGTCCCGTCTAATAATGGCAGGGTTGTTCCCGATAACGTCCCATCGGGTAGCCGTGCGGTGCCTGCGGTGACCTCAATTTGCCGACTATCCCAGGGATACAAGCCATCGGGTAAACCCAAGGGCGACAGCGCATCACTCACTAAAAATAGTCCTTGATGATCTCCCCTCGCTTGAAGACCATTGCCCCCCCTCGCCCGTATCAGTAAGTCCAACATTGCCGGTACCACATGCTGGCCATCGGCAATGAAACCACACTGCACCCGATCGTCCACAAGTGCTGCCCCCAATAATCCCGGTTCCCGATGGTGCAAACTGGGCATGGCATTAAAGGCGTGGGTCACCATAGTAGCACCGTAGTCAAAGGCCGCTTGAGCCTGCTTTGCCGTCGCTTGGGAATGGCCCAGACTAACGGTCATGTTTAACGATCGCAAATAATCGATCGCACAGTTACTAGCATCCATTTCCGGTGCAAGGGTGATGATTTTGACAACGTGGGCGTAATCACCCAGGACTAATTTCACGTTGTCCACGGTGAGGGGCAAAATAAACTCCGCTGGATGGGCTCCTCGCTTGGCCGGATTGAGAAAGGGGCCTTCCAGGTGCACGCCGATGATTTGGGCTTGGCACGGGGAGCAGTGGGGGCGAGTCATCCAGGCATCGATCGCGGCGAGGGCTTGGTGAATTTTATCGATTGAAGTCGTCACGATCGTTGGACAGTAGGCATCGACTCCCTGCTGCCAAAGGAATTGCCCGACTTGCGCTAGAGTATCCAGATTGTCCAGCGTCAAATCAGGAAATGCGAGCCCCAAAGCCCCATTAATTTGCAGATCAACCCCTCCAAGGGAAATCCAGTCTCCGTCAAAATCGATCAGGTTTTCTACACCAAGTCTCTCTTGATCTAATTGCGGCGTGATTGATACGATCGTCCCATTGTGCAAACCCAGTGATTGATAGCCCTGTAAGCCAGGAATCCGTGCGTTCCAGATTAACGGATCCCATCTTTCACAATTTGCTTCACAATTCGCTTGCACAGGAAGATCCATGCCTATATCCTCTGCGATCGCTTTCTAGCCCCCAATCATACCAATCTCCGGGAAGCCCATTCTGAGTAATTCTGTTATGTGTCATCCCATATGCGCCATCCCAGGATTGATGCGGTAGTGAATTGTCGGCAGTGGCTTCAATTAGGAAAGTGCTCGTACGCAACCACGCCTCAGACAACGGACTGCGAGGCCGAAAAGCAACAGATTGGCTGATTCGTTACCGTTATTGCTACCATCACATTTTATCTATCACTACCATCAGTATTTGTCAGGGCTAATCCGATATGCTCAGCAACTGTGGGAAACGATCGTATAGTTTTTTATCTATGCAAAACATACAAGAGATTCATTGCAATACCTGCATCATCACTATAGAAAAATAGCGAGATCCTTGTTGGAAGCCCATTTCAGTTATCTAAAAATGAAAATTTCTAGACAAAAAATAATCTTTTTTCTCTCCGAATAGTGAAGAGAGCGATCAAATGGTAACTTTTTTTACAGAATTCATCCCTCGAAATTTGGTGTCATCTTCATTATCGTTTGATAACTTAATCGACTGTGCTATGGCTCAATTGAGCTGAATTAGCGATCTTTATGCCTGACTCGAACCTATCCTGCTGGCATGGGGAGACCAATTTAATAATCCTGTTGACTGAGCATGAGCAGGTTAACTAATCATGTTTCATTCTACTGATGTCCTCTGGTACAGTCTGTTCCACGCTAGGCAACAATTTCCACCCCAGGCTAGTTGTGGCGATTAAGTTCATTGATTTACCGAGGAATGTCTGGTCATGATAGCTAAGAAACAAAAGGAAAGGCCCTTGACTCGGCCATCATCGCTTCCCCGTTGGATGCAAAAGGTATTGGCTATCCATTGGTTTAAGCGATTGTCGCCGAGCTGGCAAGCTTGTATTCCGTTGGCATTACTGATCGTTGGTCTGTGGAATGTGGCTTCTGTTGCCAGTGAGCCCCCTACCGTAGAGAGTCTTGCCAAGGACGCTCAAACCATGAAGATCGGTTTGGACACGGCTTGGGTCTTGATCGCGAGCATGCTCGTGATCTTTATGAATGCAGGATTCGGGATGTTAGAGACCGGATTCTGTCGCCAAAAGAACGCCGTAAACGTTCTTTCTAAGAACTTGATTGTTTTTGCGTTGTCCACGATCGCCTTCTGGGTCATAGGCTTTGGGTTGATGTTCAGTGACGGCAACCCATTCATTGGTAGCCCTGTTTTCTTCCTTTCCGGTGGCACCTTTAGCTCCCTCGATTGGGCAACGATTCCACTGTCTGCGAAGTTCTTCTTCCAGTTGGCTTTTGCAGGAACGGCAGCAACCATCGTCTCTGGGGCAGTGGCAGAACGCATCAAGTTTGTTGACTTCCTCATCTTTAGCTTGCTCTTGGTTGGAATCGCCTATCCGATCACAGGTCACTGGATTTGGGGGGGCGGATGGTTAGCCACTCAAGGGTTCTATGACTTTGCAGGTTCCACTGTAGTTCACGCTGTTGGTGGTTGGGCTGCTCTGATGGGTGCGGCCTTCCTTGGGCCTCGTCTAGGAAAATTCCGAGCGGATGGTAAGCCTAATGCACTACCGGGTCACAATATGAGTATTGCAACCCTAGGTTGCTTAATTCTCTGGTTGGGCTGGTTTGGCTTTAACCCTGGTTCTACCATGTCTGTTGGTGATGGATCGCTGATTGCTCACATTGCTGTGACCACTAACACAGCAGCTGCTTTTGGGGGAATTGCATCGACTATTGTCGCTTGGTGGTATTTGGGTAAGCCTGACTTGTCCATGATCATCAACGGTATTCTGGCTGGCTTGGTTGCTGTTACGGCTTCCTGTGCTTTCGTGAGTATCCCTTCTGCGGCCATCATCGGCACGATCGGTGGTATCCTGGTAGTCTTTGCGGTCGGTTTCTTTGACAAGATTAAAATTGATGACCCTGTGGGTGCTGTTTCAGTGCACTTGGTTAATGGTGTCTGGGGAACCTTAGCTGTAGGTTTGTTCAGTGAAGGTGGCATCTTTGGTGCAGGGGATGTTGCTCCCAAGGCTGGCTTATTCTTTAATGGCGGAGTTGAACAACTTTGGCTTCAGTTCCTTGGCACTATCTGCGTGGGTGGTATGACGGTTCTTCTCTCCAGCATCTTCTGGGTTGCGCTGAAAGCAACCTTGGGTATCCGGGTGAAACCTGAAGAAGAAATGGAAGGTTTGGACATTAGCGAACATGGTATGGAAGCCTATGCTGGTTTCGTCAAGGAAGTTGCAGGGTTGTCCGGTGCGTCTGGCGATACCTCCGGGTATCCCAGTTCCATGGGAACACCGAAATACTAGATGATTGTCCTAGACCCAGAAGTCAATGCTGTAATTCCTAGGGATTTCCCTTAAGGCAAGTTGCAGGAATTACCTTACTCCTCGGTGTTTCACTCATTCATCTATTGACAACTTGACTAACAGGACGACCCATCTAGCCATTAGATGGGTCGTTGTCGTATAGAGTGTCTTGTGTATTAAGTGTCTTGTGTATGAATTGTTTCGTGTCTAGGGGCTGGTGTATGACTTGTTGGGGGGTGATGCGGTCGATCGCAGAGATCAATGGACGATTAAGCAAGAGTGTAGCCTGCGGCCACGATCGCCGATCGAAGATCTACCTCAGACGTTTGACTCTCAATTTTCACCAGTTTAGTCACTGGATCAGCCTCAACTTTGGCCTGCGGGTCGATCTCGGTAATCGCTTGGCTAATGGTGTTAGCACAGGCACTACACATCATGTCGGGAATCGTTAGCTGAATCAGCATATTAGTAACCTAGAATTTAGTAGCCTAGAATGATTGCGCAAACACAATTATTCTACAAGCTGCAAAGTCTCCCATGACCTGTAACCTCAGATGAAAAGCGGATTCCCTGCCATCGTTACGGGCTTGAGATCCTGCACATTCACCCACAAAGATTCACCATCACGGGTAATACAGCACAGATCAAGTGATGCATCTCGCCGCATCTGTTCCAACTGTAAAATTGACCAGCCTCCCTGTTCTTGATAGATAACAGGATCGCCCACTTGGGGAGTCCAAGCTTCTGGAGTGTTCCGCAGCCCACGATCGAGCCAACGCCACAGAATAACGACACCCTTCTGGAATTGTGGCGTTACCCAGTCTACCAACATCGCTAACGCCAAGGTTCCAAGAATCATTCCTGGTAGAGCCTGATAGTATCGACCAACATTATCCCCAACGTAAAGATGCATAATTCTATCGACAATGAAATTATGGATTAAGTAATAGCTGTAACTATGTTTACCAAGACTTGAGAGAAAGCGATCGCAATTAAAAATCTGCAACAAACCACGAAAAATAACCATAGAGATTAGAGACAGACCAATCGCAATGAAAAATTCATCGGTAATCCACCCCGATCGATAAAACTGCCCTACAAAACCAAGAACATACACTGGAATACCCATCAACAAGGCTTTGCCATTACTCCAGTAAACGGCACCTTTCCCCCGTTGATATTGAATGCCGACGATCATACCGACGACAAACGTACTGAGCTTGGCCACAAAAGTCAAAAACGGTTGCCAGCCTGCATCTGCACTAACCATGGCATAGGTTGGATGTCCTTCTAGGACGTAGGTTGCGAGAACTCGATATCCCAACGTCACTGCAATACTGGCAATCAAGACATTTTTCATACCCCATCGGTGTATGAGATGCCAGAGCAGGGGAAAGACTAGCGCAAAACTCAAAATCAGCGGCACAAACCACCAAGGGCCATTGGTGGACAGCAGCAAAAGTCCACCATAGTCAAACAGCAAGGGAAACGTGAGCCCCGCAAAAATGTGCCAAGGATTGGGAATGTAGCTGTGGGTCAAGCTGCCGATCGCCCAGAGAATGGGATAACCCAGCCAAGCCACCGTCCAAAAGGGCCAGAGAATTCTCAAAAATCGCTGTCGAATAAAGGAGCCAGGTTCGATCGGCTGGCCCTTGAGCGAAAGCACTAGGCTAAACCCACTGATCAGGACAAATACATCGACAAACTGATAGCCAAACCAAATGGGTAGACTCCAGAGCCAGGTAAATGGGCCTGTCCCCAAAGGGGCCACCGCTGCCGTCATTCGTTGCCAGTTGTCTAGTAATCCCGTCGGCTGAGGCGTGTATGCATACCGGGTTAAGAGCAACTGTGCATGGTAGAGCAAGAGAAATACTGCAGCAAAAATACGGATCCCCTCCAGCCAAGGAAGCCTACCTTTTCTTTGCAGTCGCGATCGAGTCATGCCGTACCCTCAAATACATCATCTAAATAATTGCCAAATCAATATCAATGCTAAATAACTGCATAAAAGTCAAGCAATGACAAGCCAATGACAAGCCAATGACAAGCCAATGACAAACTTTTGCCAAGCTAATGACAAGCTAACGACAAACTCATGCAGCTGCAACAGGGATGCCCCTCCACCAACCCTGCATCGTCCGTTTGCCATCTCCGTTTGCCATCTATATCTCTCACGCTTAAGAAATCACAACAGGACAAAAACAGCCACCCGAAGTTGTGTCAATTTGAAATCTGGTCAATCTTCAATCAAGTGAATTTACCCTTTCCATTAGACTCCTCTCTGTGGGTTGCCTCCATCCAGGAGGCCACTTCTCCAGGGAATCGCCCCCTAGGAACCTGTACCTGAACTTTGCGTCAAAGATCGCATTCAGACTTCAGGAAAAAATACCAGAAAGACTGTAGAGACTGACAACACCAGAGATACCGACTACACAGGGTGCAAAATCAGTGATTTTACGGACTCGGCAAAGGTGTCTTCCCTGAAGATACCGAATTCCTACAGTATTCCTTAATCGCTGAATCGGGTTCAATTTGGTCAGCATCTACAAGGTCGTATACTTCAAGCGCCCATTATGTCTATTCAACTTAATTCTGAAGATCGCCAAATCCTCATCCAACAGCGGCTAAAGCGCTTTCGTAAGCAGTTTTTCCATGCGTTGGCCACCTGCCGTTTACAATTCTCGCGCCGCCGGGAATGCCTGGTGATTCACTGCCCCGAGCCTTGGATTGTCGATTGCTTGCTGGAAGATGTCGAGGCTTTGGCGGAAGAAGCGCGCATTATCGTCGGAGCACGGGTCATTTCACTGTATTTCGTAGGTGAAGAAGTTTATCAAGCTAGCACAGAACCCAATGTTCCTCTGGCCAGCTAACCTGAAGACGTGACCCAAGCGATAGAATTAAATCATTCCGATCAGACAATTTGTTTGTCTGTGCTTTTCCTGTCCTCTATTGCTTGAGTCTGAATTTTATATGGCCCCACCAGCTTCCCCCATCCCCCCGATCGTACTGACGATCGCAGGCTCTGATAGTGGCGGTGGAGCGGGGATCCAAGCCGACTTAAAGACCTTTGCCTTTCATCGGGTGCACGGAACCAGTGCCCTAACCTGTGTCACTGCACAGAATACGCTGGGTGTCACGCGGGTTGAAGCATTGCCCCCCGAAGCGGTACTTGCACAGGTGGAAGCCATTATTCAAGATATGACTGTGCAGGCGGTCAAAACTGGGATGCTGCTGAACCAAGGGATTATGTTGGCAGTGGCGGAACTTGCCCAGGAACTCGCTTTTAAGAATTTAGTCGTCGATCCGGTCATGGTGTCTCGGGCTGGGGTGCAACTAATTGGGGATGATGCGATCGAAACGCTACGCGATCGCCTTCTACCGCTGGCCACAATCGCCACCCCCAATCGCTATGAAGCCCAGATTCTCACGGGCATTGCGATCCATGACCTGGCAGGTATGAAAGCCGCAGCCCAGCAGATGCATCAACTGGGGCCAAAGGCAGTTTTGATCAAAGGCGGTGGCATGACTGGGGCGCTCCGAGGGGTAGATGTCTGGTTTGATGGCACGCGGCTGGAAGTGTTGCAAACGGAGTGCGTAGATACGCCCCATACCCACGGAACCGGCTGCACGCTCTCAGCGGCGATCGTGGCCAACTTAGCCTTGGGAGACGATTTATTGACGGCGACACTTAAAGCCAAAAACTATGTGACCCAAGCGCTGGGGTATGCGCTGAATATTGGTCAAGGCCAAGGCCCTGTTGGGCATTTCTTTCCGCTACTTGTGCCGTCAACCGTGCCGTAAGCCGCTAGGAGAGGTACCCCCTTGTCCCATCAAAGGCCCCTTGGACTAATCGCGATCGTGCTTTACAAAGGGTTTGTCGCAGGTCTGATGTTCGTGACAGCGATCGCGCTCCTCTTCGCGCTGAAAAATCATGACCAGTTGGCCGAATTTTCGGAAGCCTACCTGCTGGAAAGTAAACACCGGATCCTCAGTGCACTGGTGGATCATCTTCTTCATTTGAGTCCAAAAACACTACGACTCAGTGGCTTTGGTGCGTTGGCCTATTCCGGTGTGACGATCGTGGAAGCCGTGGGGCTGTGGTACCGCAAACTCTGGGCGGAATTATTGGTGATTATTCTAGTCGGCACCAGTGTTCCCTTTGAATTGTATGAACTAGCCCATGGATTTTCTCTCACCAAGTCTCTAGTACTGGGAGTGAATTTAGCGGTTCTGATCTATCTCATTCAGCAATTTAGAAAACAACGTCTCCAGCACCCTACGAAGTCAGTCAATCGAGATGCTGGGGATAAAGATGCTGGGGAGGAATGAGTGATTTCATTGAGAATTTCCTGAAGTTGACCTGGAACGATCGCCCGGACTCCCTTGTGCTGCAAGGTAAATCAGGCGACTTCGCCAAGGCACCGTTTGATGCAGCAGGCGTTCTTTAAACAGTTGGCGAATTTGCTCGATCGCCGTTGCGGATAATTCAGTTTGTAAATATTGCCGATATTGGGATAGGGGACTAAACCAGCGATCGAACAGGGCAGGGCTCAGGTAGGTCTGGGTTTCAGACACAGTGACCTCTAGCTGAACTTGGAAACCCATCGCTTCTAGAAGTTGTTGCACATCCTTTTCATCCCAATTCACCTTGGGATTCTCGGTCTGTTGATAAATCTGCTCCTCAGCCTTGCGCCATTGGTTATAGAGCTTGGTGGAGAGCCACGCCCGATCGACTAGGTGATAGAGCCGCTGGGCATGGCGGGGTACCGATTCCGCTAACACCAACCGCCCCGTTGGCGCGAGTCTGGTGGTGATTTCCCCTAAAGCTTCGGCTTTATTAGCCAGATTCATCAAGTAATTGCGCCCGATGATGCGATCGAATTTTAGCGTTGGTGGGAGGGCGTTCAGACTCAGGCTCAGGGAAACCTGGGGGGATAGGACGATCGGGCGATGCACCTCTGGTAAGGCTTGAGCCTGTTCCAGCAGTGCTTGGGCTGTTTCCGCGTCCTGGGGCAGCGCATACACGCCCCCTTCGGGTACCTGTCGCACGGCTTCCCAGGTCAGTAAGCCTGTTCCTGCATTTAAATCCAAAATGACGTGGTGCCGTTGGGCTTGGGCGATCGCAAAGACCCGATCGCGAATTTGTCCCAAGGTTTCCCCCGTTTGGCTGAGGGTGCGTTGCAGCCAGCGATCGAGGGCTGGATCGGCAGGACTGGTAGACAGAACTTCGATCGACCTTGCTATGGCTCCAGCCACCTCCCCGATCGCTCCGGCTTCCACCATGGCCGCCAGTTGGGCTTCCCGCTGCCGTGCCACCGTTTCTGCGATGTGGGCTTCGTGGCCCTGGTTGGACGGTTGATAAAATACTTTGCCCTGGAGTCCCGTGGGTAAGTATTGCTGGGCCACCCAGTGATCGCGGTAGGCGTGGGGATAGAGATAGCCCGCCCCATGGCCAAAGCCTTCTTTGTCTCGACTGGGATCCCGCAGTGGATTGGGCACGTCCGCTTCCCGTTCCCGCTCGATCGTCGCCAGGGCATCAAAAAAGCCCATAACGCTATTGGATTTAGGGCAGGTGGCTAAGTACAACGCCGCTTGGGCCAAGGGATAACGCCCCTCCGGCAGGCCAATGCGATCGAAGGCAGCAGCACAGGCATTGACCACCACCACCGCATTGGGATCGGCCAGTCCCACATCTTCCCCCGCCAGAATCAGCATCCGCCGAAAAATAAAGCGGGGATCTTCTCCGGCGTAGACCATTCGAGCCAGCCAGTACATGGCCGCATCCGGATCGGAACCCCGCAGACTTTTGATAAAGGCGCTGATGGTATCGAAGTGGGCATCGCCTTCTTTGTCGTAGAGCACGGCCCGCCGTTGAATTGACTCCTCCGCGACGGTGAGGGAAATCTGAATCACGCCCTGATCATTTTTCGGCGTGGTGGAAACCGCGAGTTCCAAGGCATTCAGCAACGCCCGCGCATCGCCATTGGCCACATTAACCCAGTGTTCCAGCGCCGCTTCCTCCAGGTGAATCGATCGCTGGCCATAGCCCCGATCGGGATCCATTAGCGCGAGGTGCACAATTTGTCGCAGGTCATCGGGTTCCAGGGTTTTGAGTTGGAAGATGCGCGATCGGCTGACGAGGGCCTTGTTGACTTCAAAGTAGGGGTTTTCCGTGGTTGCTCCGATCAAAATCACGGTGCCATTTTCCACCCAGGGCAGCAAGGCATCCTGTTGGGACTTGTTGAAGCGGTGCACCTCATCGACAAATAAAATCGTGCGCTGTTGGTACAGTCCTCGGCGTTCCTGGGCGGTGGCGATCGCGTCGCGGATGGCCTGGACTCCGGCCAGTACAGCATTGATGGCGATGAAGTGGGCTTGGGTGGTGTTGGCAATGATTTGGGCGAGGGTGGTTTTGCCCGTTCCCGGTGGCCCGTAGAAGATTACAGAGGAGAGTTGATCGGCTTGGATGGCGCGGCGCAGTAGACGACCTTCCCCCAAGATGGCCGATTGTCCGACGAATTCATCTAGGTTGCGGGGGCGCATCCGAGCTGCGAGGGGCGCTTCTGCTGCTACAACGGCTTGCCGATGGTGATCAAACAGATCCATGGGTAGACGCTAGGGAGACGATCGCGGAGTTAGGGCTGTTGCCACTGGCGCAGTAACCAAGCGCTGACTTGGCCATGGTTGGTTTGACGGGATTGGCGAAATGCGTCTTCCAACACTGCTATGTCGAGTCCTGCCAGCACTTGGGATTGGCGAATGCGGCGACTGCCTTGGTTTTCTACCGCAAAAGCTAGAACTTGCACGTTTTCCACATCAATAATCCAGTACTCAGACACCCCGATCGCTTCGTAGAGCAACCGTTTTTCTCCCTTATCATCCGCTAGGGAGCTGTAAGCCACTTCGATCGCGAGGGTCGGGGCTGGATAGCAATCTAAGTCAATGATGGTCGTATCCCAGGGAATCACATTGGCTGGTTCACCGATATAGAAAGACGCATCCGGTTGAGCTTCGGCGTACCCCGTTTTGCGATAGGTACAGTTGTCATGGCCATCCAGATCAATGCCTTTGATTCCGGCATAAAGCGTGACCGCATGAATAATAATTGCGTGATCCCGTGAATGGGGGTTACCAACTGGAGACATCTCTATCCTCATACGCCCATTGTGATAGTAGCCCTTGGCCTTGGGGGCAGACTGCTCGATCGCCTGTAAGTAATCATTCCAGCCAGCTTGAATCCAACGATCGGATGCCAGAAAACTAGTCGTAGATTGCAGGGCTGAATTCACCATAAGGTTACCGATGAGAGGTTGCCGTAGAGGATAGCGACAAGCTGAAACTAGGAAGCGATGGTTGCCTCTTGTTCTTAATTTTAAGAGAAAATCTTGGGTGGCTTAGGTGTCCGGTGGATTACCAGAACCTTGGAAAAATCAGAAATCAAGGCTGTGTCTCAGGTAGTTTGACATCTCAAGTAGTTTGACAAGGGTCTTGCCTGAACTGGGAAAACTGATGCAAGGAACACAAGGAAACCACCATGTTCGATGGAACGCCGATCGCTACCACGATCGCTACAAGAATCACTACTCTGCCCAGGAATGCAGCGGCAGGCTTGATCACGGGCTATCAGCGCTATCTTTCTCCGTATAAGGGATTTTCCTGTGCCCATCGCGTTTTACATCGGGGTGAATCTTGCTCCCAGTACATTAAGCGCACAATTTTGGAACGGGGGCTGTCCGATGCTTGGCCGATCGCGCGGGAACGGTTGCAAGATTGCCGCCAAGCTTACGAAATATTACGATCGCGCGGGAACGGTTGCCAAATCGGAGGCCACCATTCCGCTGTTGAAGGGGGAGACGAAGACCCTCGTGCCTGCGGACGATCGCGAAGAAATTGTAATGAACCCTGCCGTGTGGGCGATTGCGCCTGTGAGGGATTGAGCGGAATTGCCGATTGTGGAAGCTGTGCCGGGGATATCTCCAGTCTGGATTGTGGCAGTGCGGATTGTAGCGCGATCGATTGCAGCGGTCTCGATTGCGGTGGTGCAGATTGCAGCGGATGCGATATCGGCAGTTGTGGCTAGGTTGCAGCCCCCTTCAACGCCCCTACAGATTTCCCTATGCAACTCTTCGGCATTCTTCATAAATATGTGTAGTTTCGTATACTAGAATCAATCCAAAAGCTATAAAACGTAACTATACCGATCGGCAACGGCTAGGGGGATTTCCCGGAACTTTTCCATCGCCTATGTGGTTGAAGAAGGGAACCGAGACTTTCGGCTATCGTTGTTTGGGGTATAGTCTCGCTTCAACATCCCCCGTTTCTAGAAGAAGCAAGGTAGGGTCGATCGTGGGTCAACTGAGTTCGAAACAGCGTTCGGGTCAGCTACGACGGTATGATGCAGACGCGATCGCGCGGATGTATCGCTTCCGCCCCTGGCGCAAGTGGTGGCGTCTGCTGAGGATTGTGCTGACCTTTGTTGGTTTGTTCCTAGGTCTCAAGCTAGATGAGGCCATGGGCAAAGGCGAAGGCAACCAACAGGAACGCGCTGAGCAACTGCGCAAAATTTTGACAGATCTTGGCCCCACCTACATCAAAGTCGGCCAAGCCCTCTCCACCCGGCCTGACCTGGTGCGGCAGGACTACTTAGATGAACTGATCAAACTGCAAGACCAGCTTCCCCCGTTCCCCAACGAAATCGCCTTGCAGATTATTGAGGAAGAACTCGATCGCGATCCCTATAGCGTCTACAGCGAAATTTCCCCCCACCCCGTCGCCGCCGCTAGTTTGGGTCAGGTCTATCGGGCCACGTTGTATACCGGCGAAGAAGTCGCTATCAAAGTACAACGGCCTAACCTCTATCCCCTCCTGACGTTGGATCTCTGCCTGATGCGTTGGGCTGCGCAGAAATTTGGGCACTTCCTCCCGCTGAACCTGGGCCATGACTTGACGCTGATTATTGACGAGTTTGGCACCAAGCTGTTTGAGGAAATCGATTACCAAAACGAGGGCCGCAACGCAGAGAAATTTGCCGCGAACTTCGCAGGCGATCCCGAAGTCAAGGTGCCCAGAATTCACTGGGAATATAGTGGTAAGCGGGTGCTGACCCTGGAATGGATCCATGGATATAAACTGACTGACCTAGAAGCCGTCCAGCAAGCGGGCTTGGATAGCGACGCCATCATTCGCATTGGCGTGACTGCCGGACTACGACAGTTGCTAGAGCACGGGCTATTCCACGCCGATCCCCACCCCGGTAACCTGTTCGCCATGGTCGCGGAACCCGGCACCGACGCTCCGGGGCGCATGGCCTACATCGACTTCGGCATGATGGATCAGCTGGAACCTTGGATGAAAGAAACCTTGGTTGATGCGGTGGTGCATCTGATTAATAAGGACTACGAAGAACTGGCGAAGGACTTTGTCAATCTCGGCTTCCTCACCCCAGACACAGATATTCGCCCGATCGTCCCAGCCTTGGAAGCGGTCTTTGATGATGCGATCGGGGCCAGCGTCGGCGACTTTAACTTCAAGGCGATTACCGATAAGTTCTCCGACCTAATGTTTGACTATCCTTTCCGGGTGCCCGCCAAATTTGCGTTGATCATTCGATCGCTCGTCACCCAGGAAGGCTTGGCCCTGACCCTGAACCCCAACTTCAAGATTGTTGAAATTGCCTATCCCTACGTGGCACGGCGCTTACTGACGGGCGAATCTCCTGCCCTGCGGCGACGGCTGCTGGAAGTGTTATTCAAAGATGGCCGCTTCCAATGGCAACGGTTGGAAAATATGATTGCCATCGCCCGCAGCGATCGCAAGTTCGATCTGCTGCCCACGGCCCAACTGGGCATCCAGTATCTCGTTTCCGAGGAAGGAGATTTTCTGCGGCGACAAATTGTTATGGCCCTCACGGAGGATAACCGCCTGCATACCGAGGAAGTGCAACGGCTCTGGGCCTTGGTGAAGGATGACTTGCAGCCAAATCGCATGCTGACGGAAGCCTGGAAAGCGATCGTCGATTTTTCCCTCGATCGCACGACGGAAATGTTTCCGGCGTTGGCAACTTTGACGGGGAACCGCAACGGGCGGTAATCTTTAAGAAGTTTTAAGTTGCGCGTTCTGTCCTATGGATTTCGATCAAATTCCGTTAGATCAGCTAGATCAATTACCGCTTTACTATATCCCTCAGGATCCGCCCTATTTCCTGCTATTCTGTGGCCTACTGGCAAGTCTGGTGTCCGGTCTAGCGTTTCAGGCAGTCCTTAAGCAAGATTTGGCGGATTGGAAAGCCAATCGTCAGACGCGGAGTATCACGAGTTTACAAAGCTTGAATTTGCTAATGCCCTTTTTGGGGATGGCGATCGGGGCCAGCTTTTTCCTGTCCGCTGGGGTAGAAATTTTTGGGTTTCCTCCGGTGTTGGCCTACGCGATCGCGGTTCCGATGGCATTCTTTATTGGTTGGTTAGTCTGGCGACAGTTGGGTTCGATCCTACGGCAAATTGAAGAGGGTGGGTCAGCGGCGATCGACTTGGATTCGATTCGATAATTGTCCCATTGATAACGTTCTGAGAACTCACGCTTGCAAGCTCACCGATGGCTGACTAGGTGAGTTTTTTTGTGCCTAAATTCCCCTTACGGACTGATCGTCTGCAACTGTTGCAAAACCTGTGCTGTTTTATCGGCCCAGGATTGATTCTTTCGTTGCAGATATTGTTCTTTGGCAAATTGTAGAACCTGTTTCGCTTCGGAATATTTTTTCTGCTTGATCAGCGTCAAACCCGCCGCATAGTAGGCCGGGGTGTAATTGGAATTCGCCTGGGTGGTTTTCCGAAACGCATCTAGGGCTTCCTCAAATTGCCCCTCGGAATAGAGCAAACTGCCCAGGCTGTACAGGGCTTCCGGATAGGTGGGGTTGAGTTGAATGGCTTTGCGAAAGGCCGCGATCGCGCCTCGGTTCCAGCGATCGCGCTGATAGGCCAAGCCCAGGTGGTAGTAGGGTTCCGGAGCCTGGGACGTAAATTCATTGGCTTTTTTGAAGGCTTCGATCGCGCCCGCATTGTCCCCCTGGAGCGCCAGTACCAGACCCAAGTTATAGTGGGCTATGCCCAGTTTTGGATCAAGTTTGAGAGCTTGCTGAAGATATTCCTTCGCCTGTTTTAAGTTATTTCCTTCCAGCAGAGCCGCCCCCAAATTCGCGTAGGTGGTGGGAAAGTTGGGATCAGCCACGATCGCGTTATAAAAAGCCGTCGCCGATTCCTGGAGCTTTCCCTGTTGGCGTAGGGCTAACCCCAGGTTGTACTGGGCCGGGAAAAATTGTGGATTGACTTGCGCTGCCCGCTGAAATTGCCCGACTGCATCGTCAACTTTACCCTGCTGAATCAGTTGTAAGCCTTGACTGACCAGCTCTTCAGCGGTTTCTGCTGCACGGGTTGGAGCGGAAGTCCCCAGTAGCACGATCGTTGTAGCCAGCATTGTAGCCAGTAACTTAGCCGTTGTAGCCAGCAATCCAGCAAAGCGAGGGTTAGCCATAGGAGAGAGTGATTAACAACTCAGCAATTTCAAGCGATCATCAGCCCACAAAGCTGGATCTTGGGTCAAAAATAGCACATTCAGTTGAAATATCGAGTTGCAAACTGACGCATGGTGGCCAACCAATTTACTCGATCGGCCCCAGGAAATCCTAGGTAGGAATTTTATGGGTACGCAGTCCCCTTAGCCTCTGCCCCTTTCAGCATCGTTTTAGCGAAAATCACTTCATTCACAATATCCATCACATCGTTAATGACATCCTCAGCCGTCTCAGCCGTATTAATATACTGATTCAAGGATTTAAACTTTTGCGGTGAAATCCTGCCCATAGGTTGCTGTTCCCAGGTTTGCAGCATTTCATCAAACACCCGCTTTGCATCACCATTGGTACATACGATCGGAATCACAGGCAGCTTTTCCTGCAAAGCATACTGGTAGGTTTCATAGGTTCCTCCCACGCCCCCGATCAGAATCACCAAATCCGATCGTCGCAGGCAATCCAACCATTCATTCACCCCCGGCTCCGTGTATTCCACCCGTCCCCCTCGAAAAACGGGCTGCTTGCCCTGGGGCACCATTTGCGTCAGCTTATCTGTCAGCCGCACTGGGGATTTTGACAGTGTCGCAGCATATTGCTCCGCTACAACATAATCGACCCCTTCCCAACCGCCAGTGATTAAATTGTACTGGTGTTCTGCTAGCTTCTGCCCCAGGGTACGGGCGCACCAATTGACTTCATCCGGCAACTGAAAACTGCCTGTCCCAGCTACTAAAATCCTTTTTTGACTTCTGAGTTTTTGGGAATCTTCGTAAATTTGCTGGGTGAGCTGCTGAATAAAGGTGTCGAAATTTTGCGCCGGATCGATACTCAATTTATCTTGTACAAAATGGATGAATTCATCCACGTTAGTAGCAATCTCGGCAATTTTCTGAGCGACCTTCCCCAAGGCAGAAGACGATTCAGCCGCGATCGAACCCATTAATTGCCCCAGTTGTTCCCCTTGTTGCTGCCAATACTGGATGTAGTCAATCCGGCCTGCCTTGGTGTAGATATTGGCATCGGACAGCACCACCGGAAAAATCTTCTGGGCATAGTCCTTATGTTTCATCACTTCGATCGCTTCAAACATGCAATATTCCGATCGCAAGTATTTGTCGCTAATCACTAAAATCACATAATTCCCGCGACCAATGTCCTGCATGAACTGTTCAATGCTTTGGCCCAGGGTTAAATGGTTGCGATCGCGAATCAGGTTGTATCCCATCGCAAGCAACGTCTGACAAATGCGATCGACTAAAACTTCCCGTTGCTGGCCCAACTCACTTTTGTCATCTTTCCAGGCATAGGAGATATAAATCTGATTCATGGTTTGCGGCTCCCAGCAAAGTTTGTCAGTGCAAGACTTCCCAACTTTGTATTCCCCATTGCGTTCTCGGAATCCCCTAAAAAATCCAGAGCCACACCGGAATCATCAGCAAGAGGCCGATCGTACTAATCGCAATGCTGCTCGCGGCCAAATCCCGATCCATGTCATACTCCTCCGCCAGAATCAAACTTGCAAAGGCCGACGGCATCCCAGACATCAGAACCAAGGCCAGCCGCGCATCACCCGATAATCCCAGGAGGCTAGTCCCGATGCCCACTAACCCTGGCAGTAGGATTATTTTGAGCATGACAGGCACCAATGCCTTCCGCAAACTGCTCCAGCCTTCCAGTAAGCCTAGGCGAATCCCCATTAACAGAAAGGAAGCTGGAACAACAAATAACAAGGAAGATTGACTAAACAATTCGATCGGGGCCGGAAATTCTACCGATCGCGTGGAATAGCCGATCGCAAAGGCCCACAGGGAGGGAACGGTTAACAAATCCCGCAATAACGTCCAAGGGGAGTGATCGCTGTGAGTCTGGCCGTAATAGCTGGCAATCAGTACCCCAATACCATAGGTTCCAATCAAGTTTTGCGTCAGACTAAAAAAAACGGCCCAACTATAATCCTGGGGATTAATAATCGCAGGCAGCAGCCCTAGGCCAACAAACCCCGTATTGCCCAGCATCGCCGCAATGATAAAACTGCCATATTCCGCACTGGCAAAGCGCGGTAACTGACTAGCCCACCGTTGCCAAAAGGGCGCATCTTCCGTGACCTTTTCTGGCAATCGCGCCAGGATCTGTAAGGTCACCCAAGCCATGAGCAACCCAAAGCCTAGCGTTGCGATCGTAATCACTGGAGCGAGGCCAATATCCCCCGACAGTTTGCTATGGCGAGCCAAATCAAAAATCTGCCAGGGCACCCCAAACCAATACAACCCCCGGCCCAGCCAGTGGGATAAATCCTTGGGAAGCCAGCGCCAAATCAGCAGTCCCAGTCCCACCCATAGGATGAGCGGAGAGTATGCCTGAACTAATGTATCAATCATGCAACGCGCCAATCATGCCTGTCCATCATACTGACCTTGTGCCCCCACTGATCAACGGCATTCAACCAGAAGGATCAAACTGGTTGCTATGGAACAATGGGGCGAGATCGCTGCGATCGCAGGCTACACCTACTGCCAATTGGAAATTCGCCATTGATTATCTTGGCGCACCAACGTATATCTCAATCGCAGGTCATCGGTTTGAGATTCGGCCAATTGATTGTTTTGATAATACTTCCGAAACTCCCGCACGTTGGCGGTCACGATCGCAGTATTGGGGTCACTGGCATTCATTTCCACATTTTCGATCTGCACCGCATGCTCATATTCCACATGGGCCGCATCCCGCTGGGCGGCGGCGGCTTCCCGCTGCCACTCACTTAACTTCGGATCAACCAGCACTTGGCTAAGCTGGTCAGCAGCATAGCCAGGCCCCATCGCAGCTCGCTTGGCTGTGAACCACAATTCCAGCAGTTGTTTGGCGGTTTCTGGGGTCAGGTCGCCTTGGACGATGCCAGCAGTTGGACTGGGAGCTGCCGCGATCGACACACTGGGGGTTGGAGAGGGTGGCGCTTGTACCGTTTGTCGGGATAAACGACTCACCAAGAACCCCAACAGACCCACCCCCACTAACCCGATCGCCCAAGGCAACCAAGCTGGAATGCGTTTTTTCCGAGGTTTGGGCTTGCCGATACGACGGGGTTGTCCACCTTCTCCATGAACAGGGACTTCCCGTTTGGCGCGGGGTGGGCGTGGCCCAGACCCTCCACCAGTCGCGGCTGGTCGCTCATCCGGATGCGCAGATGTTCGAGGGCGTACCAAGGCGGTTCCACCGGCTGCCATCCCCGCGATCGCCAAGTCCGAACTACCGATTAACGACTCTTCCTCAGTTTCGAACGACGATCGACCCACCAGACCCGCCGCTGCCCCAGTGCCTACCCCGTTGTGCCCAGGATCCACTGGGGGATGGAGTCGAGCATTGGGTAACGGCTGCGATCGGGTGGGAACCATGGCAGATGGTGCAGGCGAATGGCCCGCCGCCGGTGCTTTTGCATTCCAGAGCGGTGCAGGTGCATTGAGGGACTCCCCTTCCGTGGGTAATTCTTCCAAATAGCCCTGCACTTGTCCGTCGGCAAAGTAATCCTTGAGGGAAACTCGCCGAGTGACTAAATCCCGAAAGTGGGGAAAGACTTCTTCCTGTAACCAGCGTTCTGCGTAGAGACAGAGCCCCGGTAACAAATCCGGTGCCCCTTGGGATTGCTCCCGGATGAAGGCTAACGGTTCATGTTCTTGACTGAGTTCCAGCACGCGGCTGGCCTCCTCTGTTTGCCCCAATAGGAGAGCACAGACGGCCTGCTCTAAATGCACATCCTGTCGCCCACCGAGCTTCATCAGCATATGCTTAGCCCGCCGAATCAACGCAGGTTGATGCTCTGCAAATCCGCGAGCCAGCAAGGCATACACTGCCAGGTAAGTCGCCACGGCGGAGGGGCGTTTGGCTTCTTCTTCAAAGAGTACCTGCTGTTCTTCGGCGGTCAGGTAGTCCCGTAACTGCTGCACAAACCGCAAAAAGTCATCAATACTAAGACCGGATTGATCATCCCCGTTTCCATCAATGCCGTTGCGCTCCCGCAACATATCCTGGAGCAGGGTAATCCCTTTCTTGCGATCGAGATGATTCTCATTGGGCTGCGATAAAAGTTCCAGAATGCGGTAGGGACGGAGTCGGAGCAGGTCGGATTGGATCTCGCCGCGCACACCTGCAAATAGCCCCTCCCGCAGGAGCAATTCCTGTCCCGTTTCTAGGGCTTCAGCCGCAGTTTCGTACTGCCCCTGTTGCCACTGTTCCCGCCCGAGTTCCAGGCAAGCCAGGGCGATCGTCAGCACAATATCGGCTAGGGCTACCTTAGGGTCACCAAATTGACCGGTTTTGAGGCTCGCATTACCGCTACTGAGGTAAGGCCGCCCCACTTTAAGAACCAGTTCGTACTCTCCTAGCTCTTGCAAAATCAAGAGCGCCCCGATCAAATGCTTTTCCGCAATGTCAATGTGGGGGGTGTGGGTTTCGCTGGCGGTCTCTGGACGGTGAACCGCAGCGCCTTCACTGATTTCTTCAACGGTCAGATTCAAGTCTGGATCGTAGGCAGTAGTGAGAAACCGGGCATCATAGGCTTGACGCTGGGCCGGATTGGAAAGCACTGCGTACCCTTCATCCAACAGCGCCCGTCGGGCCTCAACGGCTGTTTCTGAATATTCTCGCCGAGGCAGCTGGAGCGTGCGATCGTGGTGCGCCTGCTTCAACTGTTCAGCGGGAGCTTGGATGGGTAAACCAAGAATCCGATAATAATCGAGCGGAATACGCACGTTGACTTTCCCCAGCATTAACCAATGAGAGTGAATTATACCTAGGCGAGGATTCTACCCTGCAACTTTTACCTTGCAGCTTTCATATTGCAACTTTTACCTTGCAACAATACCGCAACAGAGACGTATCACAGCATACCTAAAGACCTACAGGAAATTACGATCGCGAAACTGCTTTCGAAAACCGAATTTCTGAATGATAGGGACTTGATACGGACTGTTGATGTGGACTGTGTAACCGCCGCCCAAGCCAAAAACAGATTAGAGCCATCATACTATTGTGGATGGCGGTTCTGCCGTTTACTCTAAATATCAGCCTCTCCCGTCATGTTCTAGGCAGAACCTAACGAACAGGGCATCGTCTCATCGGATATCTCAGCAATCTACACCTGACCCAAGAATCACCCTGATCACTCGGTGATTTACCGGGTAGGCTGTTATTCAGGATACTCAATTTCTGAAGTGATCAACCAACAATTCCCTAGGCATTGGAGTTACATCCTTGGTTGGGGTTCCCGGATGGGGGTACACGACTCACCGTAGATTGTCTTCTGCGTGCCTGGAGCTTTTGAGTATCTGGAGCTTCTGAGTCTTCTGCGCGTCTGGAGCTTACGTATCTGGAGCTTATAGGTATCTGGAGCTTATAAGTATCTGGTTAACGTTGAGTTGCCCCCGAAGCCAGTGTATCCTGTTTGATCTTAAGCAACTCTGAACGGTATTTTAATTAAGTTACAGCGTGATAGGTCTTGCAGCGAGGATTAAACACACCCATGGTTCAAGATAGAGCATTACCGACAATCCCCACAACACCCGCTACCGTCACCCGCGAAGAAGGGCTGATGCTCTACGAAGACATGGTTCTTGGCCGCACCTTTGAAGACAAATGTGCAGAAATGTACTATCGCGGCAAAATGTTTGGCTTCGTTCACCTTTATAACGGGCAAGAAGCGGTTTCCACCGGTGTGATTCGGGCGATGCGTCCGGGCGAAGATTATGTGTGCAGTACCTATCGGGATCACGTCCATGCCCTGAGCTGCGGGGTTCCCGCGCGGGAAGTCATGGCTGAATTGTTTGGTAAGGCAACGGGTTGCAGCAAGGGGCGTGGCGGTTCCATGCACTTGTTCTCAGCCCAGCATCGGTTGCTCGGTGGTTTTGCCTTCATCGGAGAAGGCATTCCGGTGGCCACGGGGGCCGCGTTCCAGTCCAAGTATCGCCGGGAAGTCATGGGCGATGCGTCAGCTGATCAAGTGACGGCCTGCTTCTTTGGAGATGGCACCAGCAACAATGGTCAGTTCTTTGAGTGCCTGAACATGGCAGCTCTCTGGAAACTTCCCATTTTGTTCGTAGTGGAAAATAATAAGTGGGCGATCGGGATGGCCCACGATCGCGCCAGTTCCCAGACGGAAATCTTCAAGAAAGCCAGTGTCTTTGGTATGGCGGGCTATGAAGTGGATGGCATGGATGTCTTGTCCGTGCGGGCGATCGCCCAGGAAGCGGTGGCACGGGCACGGGCTGGGGAAGGCCCCACGTTGATCGAATGCCTAACCTATCGTTTCCGGGGACACTCCTTGGCGGATCCAGATGAATTGAGATCGAAGGAAGAGAAAGATTCCTGGTTCTCCCGTGATCCCATTAAGAAGCTGGCCGCTTACATGATTGAGCAAAATCTGGCGACCCAGCCAGAACTCAAGGACATTGATAAGAAGATCCAGGCCCATGTAGAGGATGCAGTAGAGTTTGCCCTCTCTAGCCCCGAACCCGATCCCAGCGAACTCTATAAGTACGTGTTTGCGGAAGATTAAAGGGCCTGTGGCTCAATGAACTGTTAAGGGTAGGCAAGGGTGGGCGATCGTCCACCCTTTGGGTTTGCGCTAACGGTTATGCGTTAAACGATAGGAGTCTGTCATGTACGAGATTGGTCTTTCGAGTTGGCAAGATTGGGCCACCACGGGGGTATTTCTAGGAGTGTTGGGTGTCGTGGTGTGGCAAATTTTCACCCGTAGATCGCTGTAAGGGTCATCTTGCCCTACTGCCCGAGCTGTTTCTTGGCTTGTTGCCAGAGGGCTTCCAGTTCTGCCAACGAGTAGCTTTCCAACGATCGATCGACGGCCTGTTCCATCTGGCTGAGCCGCTGGATAAAGCGATCGTTCGTTCCCTGAAGCGCTTGCACGGGATCAAGCCCTTGCCAGCGGGCAATTTGCAAGAGGCTAAACAGCAGATCCCCCAGTTCAGATTCCTGCCGTTCCCGACTCTCGTGTTCGATCGCGTGGCGCAGTTCGTCGAGTTCTTCGTGGAATTTTTCCCAGACCCCGTCGATCGATTCCCACTCAAACCCCACCTTGGCCGCTTTCTTGGAAATTTTCATCGTGGCCGTCATGGGGGGGAGCGATCGGGCGTAACGCTTCATCTTTTGGCTGAGCCGCGTTTCTTCCGGCTTTTCCGTGGCTTTAATGGCCTCCCAGTTACGATGCACCTCCTCGGCGTTCTCCACCGAGACTTCTCCAAACACGTGGGGATGGCGGCGGATCAGCTTTTCCGTAATCGTAGTGGCGACTAAAGCTAGATCAAATTGCTGATCATCCTTGGCCACTTGGGCTTGCAAAATCACCTGAAGCAGTAAATCCCCCAATTCATCGGCGATAGCGGTTTGATCCCCAGATTTCAGCGCATCCACCACTTCATAGGCTTCTTCCAAGACATAGGGAATCAGCGTGGTCTGCGTTTGCTCCAAATCCCAGGGACAGCCGCCCTCGGGGTTGCGTAACTGGGCTACGACTTCAATTAGGCGTTGCAGCGCTTCGAGAATTTGGGTTTGGGTCGCTGGAAAATCGGGTTGAATGGCCATAAAAATTCGGGTGCAACGGAGATAGGTGAGCTAGGGGCGATCGTACCGCGCAAAATCGCGCCGTTCACCAATGTAGTGGGTTAGGAATGTAGTGGGTTAGGAATGCAGTGGATTAAGACGGTTTGGTCTTTTTTAAACGACGATTGCGCCATCGCTTCAGCTTCGATCCCACCCAATCGCTGAGGCTATGACTCATGGCTCCTGCTTCCAACCCGACAAAACTCGCTAACCAATATTCTGGATATTGTTGCCAAGATTGCCCGATCGGTTGCCATGCCTGTTGCCATAGGGGCATGGCAAATGCAAGCCAGTCGCCCTGACCGAGAGAATGCCGCGCGATCGACCATCCCAAAATCCCAGAACCCACCACCGTTCCAATCAAAAGGGCTAAGTAGAGTAAGCGTAGGGTGGTTCCGACTAGAAACCCATGGGACAGGATCGATCGATGGTGCAGGCTCTGGCGATAGGGCAACCAAATCCAGCGTAACCAGCCCCAGCGACGATATTGCTGGGAATGAATATCCAAATCCGGGCCAAACATCAGCCCACTGAACAAAAAGCAGCCGGAGGCTACCAAGGCCAGCCCCGCATGATGGGTGATTCCCCAGCCCAGCCCCGCGATCGCAGGCCAACACCACAGGGTAATACTGTCGTGAGTTTTACCGGAGGGCATAGGGTTCCAAAAAAAATCTAAAAAACTGTGTTTTCATCTTACCGAATCCAAAAGTTTCTGCTATATTGTTTATCAGTGAGTTCGGGCGATTAACTCAGCGGTAGAGTGTCTGCCTTACAAGCAGAAGGCCGGGGGTTCAAATCCCTCATCGCCCATATTTTTATTTCTACCTACTACTTTCCGATCCTTCTCAGCTTTAAGGTATGCCTTGGCGATTTAGGTATAGCTGCTTGGGATCATTCGTGCGGCTTTCCCTCAAACATCTGTGGGACAACCGTATAGCCACGATCGCGAAAAACACGCTAGCTTAAACCCAGGGACTCAATTACGGGCGGAGAATAGCAAGATGATCAAACGGTATGGCAGCCGGGTCGGTCAAGTAATGGGGTGGCTGATGGCGGCGGGTGGCAGCGCGATCGCGGTGGGAACGTTGGGCGGTATTATTCTGCTGGGAATTTTGCTCGGTGCCATCTTAGGGATGTCCAAGACGGTAGCCGTAGCTGTACTTCTGTTGGTTTTTCTCCCTTTGCTAATTTTATTTGGTCTGTTACCCGTTGCGTTGGGTGGAGTGATGCTTTTTGCCAGCGATCGGGCGAAAAAAGAAGCCATTCGGGATACATTTTTTCAATTATTGAAAGCAAAAAAAGGTCGCATTACGCTTGTGGAATTTGCCCGAGCCGCCGAGTTGGAACCCTTGGTCGCACGGCAGTACCTCGATCGGTGGGCTAGGGAGTGTAATGCTGATTTCGATGTCACGGAAGCCGGTGAGATCCAGTATGTGTTTGCCTATGAGTCACCGGTGAGCTTGCCGGGAGGGGATTCGCCGTTTCAGGTCTGGCAAGTCTGGATGAAGGATCGCATCAACCTTTCGTAATCGCTATCTTGTCATGGCTCTCCTGTGATGGCTATCCCGTAATGGTTGTTGCAACCCCAGCCGCAGTCATCATCTCATCCCTACACCCATAATCTCCCAACCCACCAGTGGAATTACCCAAGTTCAATCCGCAAAAATTTCATGTCAATGGTGGGATTGATGAAATTTGGGGCACCTTAGACACAACAGCACCCTCTCAAACCCTCAACATTTCAATTTTGCGGCGGGATGGTGCTGAATTCCACATCAGGGTGCCTACAATGCTTCTGTTTCTTCACGTCTCTTCAATTCTCAAATCCTCAACTTTTGCAGTCACTTCAGAGAAATCCTGCTACTATGCATCAACGTGATTCTTGCGGAGTAATCGGTTCATAACCTTACTTGTTGACAGGTTTCGCGTTGCAGGTGAAAACCTAGCTGGCAGCACTATACTGGCTCCACGAGAACAATTTTATTGCAGGAGAAATCGCTCTAAATAGAGACGCTCCTTCAATAGTTATCTTCTACTGTGAAAAGTGAGAAGCAGGAATGGGCGCTTGTTTGATTAAACGATCGGCCAAAATCAATGGGCTGTTAATCAAAGTTCGCCTATGATGAATGCCAATCAAAAGAGTCAGGCAACAGCAGTTATTTCAATCCTGCACTTAGAGTTCTCCAGCAAAAAGTTCTCCAGCGAAATGTCTACCCAGGAAATAGGACACAGATTCTGTTCCTGATCGTCTCAAACTGCCGAATTTAGTTGGCCCTTTTATTGGATTGTGTGGTGAGGAAGCTCGTGAAAAGCGTCAAAAAACGTCCTGTTCCTGCTCGTAGAGTTCCCCCGGGTGCGAAACGACCGGTTCGCAAAACCAACAATAAACGGTTGACTTGGTTGGTGTTTTGTCTGACAGGGGTAGCTATGCTCTCCGCAATGGCAGGTGCGTTATTGGCGGTTTCGTTGGCCAGTACCCCCCTGATGCAGCGCAAGTTCACTTCCCAGGAAGCTTCCATCTTCAATAAAGGGGAAATTGCCAATAGCAGTCTCAAAATGCCAGGGCTGACCCGTCCAGTCAACATTTTGGTTTTAGGGACTAAAGTCCTGACGACTGATGTCCAGGAAGTCCCGGATCATCTGAAGAATCTTAAGTACCATGCTTTGGTCAACTCCTTTGAAGGATTGACTGACACTATGCTTTTGGTGCGGTTTAACCCAGAAAACAAGAAAGTCTCGGTGTTGTCCCTGCCTCGGGATACTAGGGCAGAGATTCCAGGCTATGGGGTGACTAAGCTGAATTCGGCTAACGTCCACGGAGGGCCTGCACTATCCGCCCGATCGGTCAGTCAACTGTTAGGGGGCGTAGGAATCGATCGTTATGTGACGATCAATGTGCAAGGGGTACAAGCCTTGGTCGATGCCCTCGGTGGAGTCACGGTACATGTTCCCAAGGACATGAAATACCGAGACGACAGCCAGCACTTGTATATCAACCTGAAAGCGGGTCGGCAACATTTGAACGGGGAGCAGTTGCTCCAGTTACTACGGTTCCGCTACGATGAATATGGTGATATTGGTCGGATCCAACGCCAGCAAATGGTGATGCGAGCCTTGATGGAACAGGCATTGAACCCCGCAACGATTACTCGCCTCCCCAAAATTCTTTCGGTGATTCAGTCCCACATTGATACCAATCTTTCGGTTGAAGAAATTGCTGCCCTTGTGGGATTTGCAGCGCAGACGAATCGATCTAATACCCAAATGCTGATGCTGCCTGGGGAATTTAGCCATCCTGGAGAATTTGACGCGAGTTATTGGATTCCGACCTATCGCCGGATTCAGGGCCTGATGGCAAGGCACTTTGACTTTGGCTCCGCTGACGAGATCGATAACAATAGTCCTGAGAATTTGCGGGTTACCATTCAAGACAGTACCAAACAGCCTAATACCGCCCAGTCAGTGGTAAAACAGTTGCAAAAGTCGGGGTATGGGGATGTGGGGATTGGTCAACCTTGGAATGAGTCGCTCAGTGTGACTCGGATTGTGGCCCAGCGGGGAGATAGTCAGCAGGCAGAAGCCATACGCAAAGCGTTAGGATTTGGGGAAGTCCGCATCGAAAATACTGGTGATATTGAATCCGATGTAACGATTCAGTTAGGGAAGGATTCCACCCAAGCTTCTAAAAAGTAGGACAGATGTCTGTATTTAGGCAATATTCAGACGATTGTTCCTAACGGTCGTGGCCAACGGCTGGAGGTGATTCAACGAGTCCAGTCGTTGGCCTTGCATTTTATCGATTTTCGCGAAATACCCTATCCGCCATGCTGGGGGGATTGTCAAGACCGTAGTCCCAGGTTCCGCACTGCAAGTAAGCTGCCCAGCACCCCGATCGTACTGCCGAATCCCAATAGGATCACGGGGAGGAGCCACACTTGCCAGGGCGTATTTTGTAACAACAAACTTTGCAGTAAGTCTCCCTGCTGGACTAAAAACTGAGTCAGCGATCGTTGCAGTCCGTGGATCAAGATCCAAGCTGTAGCTGCTCCTACCAAGCCGAAGGCAACTCCTTGCAGCATGAAGGGCAAATAAATCCAGGCACGGGTGGCTCCCACAAGACGCATCACTTCAATTTCCTGTCGCCGTGCAGCAATTACTAAGCGCAGAGTAGTCGTAATCACCGCGATCGCGCTGATGGTTAAAAATCCTGTTACCCCTAAATTGATCCACCCTAAGCCCCGGTTCAAATCCGCCACCTGTTTGACGGCTTCGCCTGCATACTGCACCGTTTCCACCCCCTTGACCTGCTTCAGGGCGGCGGCAACGGTGGCAACGGTGGGTGCTGACTTAGCCTGTACCCGTAATTCATCCACTAGAGGATTTCCGGATAACTGTTGAGTCGCCCCTTGCAAATCCGTCATGCCCAACTCTTTGACCAGGTCTGCCCAGGCTTGCTCCTTGCCGATCGTCTCGACCTTTGACACGTCAGGCAGTTTCTGGACGATCGGCTGAATATCCTTGGCGGCAATCCCTGTTTCCAGGAAGGCCGTCACCTCCAGTTGATTGCCAAATTGATTAAGAAACTGTCCGACCTGCCAGCTAGTCTGTAAACTCAGGCCAAAGAGAAACAATAAAACGGTAACTGTGCTGATGGCAGCCCAGTTCATCCATCCCCCCCGCCTTAGTCCTAGCCAGGTTTCTCGTAGGATATAGTCCAATTTGGTCAGCGATCGCAGCATAGAGATATAGCGGTGAGTAAAACCATGGGGAGATGACAAGTAGCAAGCAGCTTCCCACAAGCAGCTTCATGCAAGCTGTAAACAGGTCAGTAAACAGGTCAGTAAACAGGTCAGTCTGGCTGATGGAGCAGGGATTGGAACCCATGCTTTTCCTGGACAGCGAACCCATACTTTTCCTGGACAGCTACCGCCTGCCATTATAGGAAGGTTGATCCAGATTGGTCAGGATTGTAGGCCGATCACTGGTAACGACGCTCAAACACCCGCTAAGATAAAACTAATCCGGATTGAATCCGATTTAATTGAATCCGATTGATTGGTGTAAGCAAGATCATTTCTGGGGTAAGTTGACCACCCATGAGTACCACATCCACGATCGCTGTCGAAAAAGTTAAGCTCAAAAAACCCCCCTTAGAAGTTCACCATTTGGGCGATCGGGTGCTGCGTCAGCCCGCTAAACGAGTCGCTAAGGTGGATGAAGAAGTGCGGGACATTGCACGCAAGATGCTGCAAACCATGTATAGCGAAAATGGGATTGGCCTTGCAGCGCCCCAAGTAGGCATTCACAAGCAAATCATTGTGGTGGATATTGAACCCGATGATCCTAAGCAACCTCCGATGGTGCTGATCAACCCCGCAATTAAGCGGGTCAGCCAAGATGTCTGCCGCGAGCAAGAAGGATGCCTGAGCGTTCCCGGTGTTTACATGGACGTGGATCGGCCTGAAGCGATCGAAGTGACCTTTAAAGATGAGTTTGGTCGATTACAAACTTTGCAAACTGACGGGTTATTGGCACGGGTGATCCAGCACGAGATTGACCACTTAAATGGCGTGCTGTTTGTCGATCGCGTTGATAATCAACTAGTTCTGGGCCAAGAGTTAACGAAAAAAGGATTTTCAGCCAAAGCGGTAAAGCCAGTTGCTTAAGGTAACCGAACAGTGACCGCTTCCTGAAGTGAGTCCCCCATGGTTCAGGGCTGTATTGGCAGTCCTGTCAGAGTAGTTGTAATTTGTAAAGTGATTTATTTAGAAGCGAGTTTCCCTGTGCTAACGCCTAAGAGTGGTCTATTTCTGGCAATTTCCTGTGTTGCGGCGATCGCGGCGGTAGGGTGCGTTTTTGAATTGTCTTCTGGGATACCCCAGTGGGGCCAAGCGGCCACGACTGCGATCCTGATTGGCAGTCTTCCTGTCACCGTAATTGCTTTTCTGGCTGCGGTTAAGGACGCTCGGGCCAATTTCTAATGTTTGAGCTCAGTTTATCCAATCCCTCCATTGGATAAAATCAATTGGATAAAATTGCTCAATTTCACTCAATTTCATAGGTTTTAATAGGTTCTACCCTAGATTGCGCCCAGTTCACCGGAAAGACTGGGCATTTTTCTCTGATAGTCAGCCGCAATGGTTGAAGAACGATTCCAGATTAAGGGGAAAGATCCCTCATAAATATGGGAGCAGGAACTTATAAAATGTGTTCAAGACATTTAACCCAAGCTCCCTATGGTATCCGGTGATGCAGAGCATGTTTTCTCATCATCTTTCCAGTTACCCAGGGCTTTTCTGGAGCACCCATGACTGGCGATGACCATCTCCCACTCCCATTGCTCAGGCAGATGCATGCCACTGGTGCCCACCAGGAACGCCAACCTCTCTATCCCATTGATTCTGCTGAGTCCATTACGATCGGTCGGGATCCAAGGTGTCAAATTGTAATTGATTCCTCTCTGTATGGAACCGTCTCGCGGTACCATGCGGAAATTCGGCCCACCGCTGCTGAGCCTGGCGTGGTGCCGAGTTGGTGGATTTGTGATCTCAACAGTTCCAATGGAACCTATGTCAACGGCCACCGTGTTGTGGGCTGCCAAACTCTACATCCTGGAGATCGCATTATCCTAGGGCAGCAGGGGCCAGAATTTCGATTTGAATATCCTGCTACTCAACTATCGGAGCCCGTCTCCCATCGAGGATCCGTTCACCCAGCAGCTAATTTGCCCGTTGCCGCGATCGAAGCTCCGTCCAGTCCCAACTCCGGTGCCTCCCTCAAGAGTAATGCTGTCACGCTAACCCAGCTCTTCCCAATTTTCTCTACAGGGCTAGAAATTACTCAAAAAGCCTATGTCTTGCCCGCCTTAGTCACGATCGCAGCGGTTGTCACCCTGTTTGTCACCGTGGGCCGACCCCTGGCCTTCAACTTTGTGTTGGCCAATTATTTAGCTTTTGCAGCCTATTTTGTCGTCTATCGGCTCTGTGGCAAAACCAAATCCTGGGTGATTTTATTTGGCACGGCTGTATTGACGATCGGGATTCTGCGAAGCCCAATTCTGCCATTGTTCACCGTCATTTTCCGGAACATCTTACCGGGACAGGTACCAGCAGCGGGAGAATCCATTGGCTTCTTCAGTTTGTTAACCCGTATGTTCTTTGGGGCGGGGTTAATGGAAGAGTTGATTAAGGCCCTTCCCCTGATCCTGCTGTGTCTGATTGGCTATCCCCGATCGAACAGTTGGCGCGATCGTTTTGGCATTCGAGAACCCTTGGATGGCATTTTGCTGGGGGCGGCCTCGGCGATCGGATTTACGCTCCTTGAAACCCTTGGGCAATATGTTCCTGCGATCGTTGAATACACTGCCACGCAAGCCAATGGTGATATCAGTCAGCTTCAAGGGTTACACCTACTGATTCCCCGGCTTTTGGGTTCCATTTCTGGCCATGTGGCCTACAGTGGATATCTGGGATATGCGATCGGTCTCAGTATCCTCAAACCCGATCGGGCCTGGTTAACTTTAGGGATTGGGTATCTCACCGCCGCAGGGCTACATGCGCTATGGAATACCTTGGGAACGGTGAATCCCTTGGGCCTTGTACTGGTGGGTCTACTGTCCTACGCTTGGTTAGGAGCCGCCATTCTGAAGGCCCGCGCTCTGTCTCCTACCCGTTCAAACAACTTTGCAACTCGTTTAAAAGCACCTTCGGAATAAGAGATCCCGCTGAGTAATATCTCTTATTCCCAAATCAATTTTTAAGTAGTGGAATGATTCCGCTGAACTGTCCAATGAACTGTCCAATTGGCTGGATGGCTGGATAGCTTGGAATTAATCAGTTGGAATTAATCAGTTGAAATTAATCAGTTGGAGTCAATCAGTTGCTGATACACGATTCGAGTGACTCGATCGTAGCAACTTACGATGCTGCTGCCATGCATTGACAGAGATGATGTATTTACGATGACAAATCATCTACGTCCAAGCGAGCCAAGCCTTAAAGACAAGACCTGTAATGAAACCTTGACGATCAAGATTGTGACAAAGAATTCGGAACTCCGTTGGTCAACAAGCTGGAAATGATTAGTCCTGTTCTTGCTGGGCAAGATTGAGAGCATATTTCGCGATCGCGAGTGTCAACTTGGCTTGATCAATCTCGGAGAGAGCTTGCCAATCCTGGGGAAAGTCGTACTTGGGTTCTTCGCCACGCATCGCATAGGCAACAGGCCGAGCAAAAACGTACAAATCTTCCTCTGACCAAAGGGGGAGACTCGTTTGCACACATTGCACTAGCTGACCTGCAAAATCACTGGAACTGCTAACGAACGCCTCTGCCTGTTGGGTGATGACCTCTGCCCGTTGAGCGATCGCGACTAGAATGCTTTTAGGCACCATCGCAAACTTACGGGTCAATTTGGCTTGGAGTGAAGTGTCCCATAGGTGGTCAAGGGTTGTGAAAAAGGTCTCTGCTCGTTCAGTAATTTCTTGATCGTCCAGCCCATGCAAAAGATGATTGGATTCTATTTCAGCAAAGAATTCCGGTGATTGGTCTGGATTCCAGGGATAGGCAATTTTATGACTCGGCTCTTCCTGAATGGTAACCTCGACATCCTCAATGGTTTGCTGAACAGAAGTACCTTCGGACTGAAGCAATAAATTGAGTAAATCTTGCTCAGCTTGAGTGCGAACTTTGCTAATACGAGAATGATTTGCACCGCTTACCATAACCATAACTCCCTTGTGGACTGCTGGATTGAAATTTGCTACCGATACCTACAGATACCTCGTTACAGATTCCGTAACAACAACCAAATTTTGTTTTCCTTCGTTTTGACCGTCATTCTACTGGCTCATCCGATCGGATGGTAGCCCGATACAAGCCTCCATTTTCTACGTGTATCTACGGTGATTTACGTAATGTCACGGTCTAATTAGTTGGCAAATTCCGTGTTTATACTGAGTGTCTTTGCTCTAAATTTGCCTAATTCTAGATTAACCTTGGTCAGTATACCGTTCAGAATCAACGGTTACTAAATCCCTCCCAGGAATTCTCGTCAACTGTGGTGGGAACTTAAGCAATCTGCAAATCTTCATCTCTAAAGTTTGTGTTTTCTAAACAGTTATTAATAACTGAACTGATTTTTTGATTGATTGAATTCCTAATTCTGGTGTGTTCCAACTATGGATAGTGCTTACATTGATTCTCTTCTGCAAAACTTGAAACATGAAGAAGAAACCGTAAGAGAATCTGCGACGCAAGAGTTGTGGCGAATTTGGTTTGAGCAGAAAGGTATGATTGGCTATCAAGCGTTGCAGCGTGCTCAGGTGCTGCTCCAAGCGGGTGAGTTCAATCAAGCGGAGAATATTTTGACGCAGTTGATTACTAACATGCCCGATTTCGCAGAAGCTTGGAATCGCCGAGCAGTTTTGTACTTTACGCAACAACGGTATTACCAAGCAATTTCAGACTGTCAGCAAGTAATTCAGTTAAATTCCAGCCATTTTGGTGCGCTCCATGGCTTGGGACTCTGTTATGTTGCGTTGGAAGACTATAGAAGAGCGATCCATGCTTTTCAGCAAGCCCTGACGGTTCATCCCTATTCCCTAGAAAATCAGCGAATGCTCTTGGAATGTACGGTTAAATTAACCTAATCCCCACCAGCGGTGAATCCCTTGCAGCATCTTTCGTGGATGCTGATGATTGCGAATAGATGTGCTGTAGATCAGCACGTTAAGCCAACGGTTCAGTATTGATTTTGCTATTTATGCGAAATTGTCTAAACATTAATGGCTGTGACGTGAATGATATTGAATTGGGACTCAATTTAGCCTGCTAGCCGATTACGAGGTTGATGATTTAGCGGTTCATCCCCCGATCGCTCACAGTAGATCCCTCAATTTCAAAAACTACATATACTGCATTCTAGGTAGTGTTGCATTGCCATGGAGCGTGTGCAGTATCGCGTACAGTTATAGAGAGACATTCCAAGGTTTCAGTACAAGATTTCAGCATAAAAGTTTAATATGCTATTCAATTTCTTGACCGGCCAGACCTCTGACCAAGTTCGCGCGATCGTAGAAATGTACACCTGGCAAACCTGCCCCTACTGCATTCGGGCTAAATTATTGCTGCGGTGGAAAGGGGTTCCTTTTACCGAATATAAAATTGATGGGGATGGGGCTGCCCGCGTCAAAATGGCCGAGCGAGCTGATGGGCGGCGTACAGTCCCTCAAATTTTCATTAATGGCCAAGGAATCGGCGGCTGTGACGATCTGTATGCCTTAGATCGATCGGGGCAGTTGGATCAGTTGCTCCAAGCGACAGCAGAATAGAGGTCAACATAAAATCAACGATCGTGGGGGATCAGCGAATTACGTTTGATCCCCATCCCCGGAAATTTCCCTTGGCAAAACTCCCCCCAAAGCGACACAATGGGGAATGTTGCCCACATGAAGTTACCGTGAATACTGTCCGTACCGTTTCCGATGCCAAGCGCACGTTTTATAGTCTCCACACCCGTCCGGTGAATTCAATTTACCGTCGTATTGTGGAAGAACTGATGGTGGAAATGCATCTTCTGACCGTCAACGTTGAGTTTCACTATGATCCCATCTATGCGCTCGGTGTGGTAACGTCCTTCGATCGGTTCATGCAAGGTTATCGACCCGAACAGGATGTGGACTCGATTTTCACTGCCATTTGTAAAGCGGTCGATGGAAATCCCCAACAATATCGCCAGGACGCCGATCGCTTGATCAATGCATTGGGGGGCACTTCCTGGGATGGCTTGGTTGGCTTAACAGAAGGTGGAGAAGCCCTCGCCTCCCTGCAACAGATTGCTTCCCACTCGAAATTTAAATACAGTCGTCTCTTTGCGATCGGGCTGTATACCCTACTTGAAAAACTGGATGCTGAAGCTATCAAAGATAGCGAGAAACTACAAGCAGCCTTGACAAAGTTGGGCACTAGCTTAAATGTGGTAGCAGACAAGTTACAAAAAGACTTGGAACTCTACCGTAGCAACCTAGAGAAAGTGAGCCAAGCTCAAGCAGCTATGGCCGAGTTCGTAGAAGCCGAACGCAAGAAGCGGGAACAACGGGAACAGGAAAAAGCAGCCAAGGCCAGTGGAGCGGCTGAAGTGTCCCAGGACTCAGGATCCGAAACCTCTTCCCAGGAATCCTAGGGCCTCTCCAACAACCTAGAAACAAACAACCTAGAAACTGGATTGTTTACTGGATTGTTTTGTTGACTGGATTGTTTAAGGGTCTCATTGTCTGTATTGGATGCATCACAGTTTGGATACGCCCCACCGCTTAGGCGGCTGGGGTCTTCCATGAGTTCAACAAAATGAATTGAGAGCCAAAATAAAAGCGTCCGAAATTCAAGTTTTCAGACGCTTTTTTATATAAACGAGCATGGCAGGATTCGAACCTGCGACCCTCAGAACCGGAATCTGATGCTCTATCCCCTGAGCTACATGCCCTTGACGTTTTTCAACGCACTTGTTAATTATAGCACAGCTTTGCCAAAAAATTAGAGATAGTAGGCAGGATCGATCGGTTCTCCGTTTTGACGCACTTCAAAATGGAGGTGCGGCCCCGTTGAAAGCCCAGTCGAGCCGACGATCGCGATCGGTTCCCCCTTTTGGACTACTTGTCCCTCTTGGGGATAAAACCCCTGGGTGTGGGCATAGAGGCTTGTAATGCCATTGCCATGGTTAATAATCACCGTATTGCCATAGCCTCCGTACCATCCGGCATAGATCACCACCCCGGCTGCGGCTGCGCGAATCACAGTTCCCTCATCGGCTCCAAAATCAATGCCTGCATGGAATTTTTCGTAGCCCAAAATGGGATGTATCCGCCAGCCAAAATAGCTGGTAATGGGTGCATCGATGGGATAACTCATCTGACCATTGCCCCGCACAATAATTCCGCCGAAGTCCTTGCCCTGGTACTGGCGAATGTAGCGGGTGATGGCCTCAGAATCCCGATCGAGTTGGCCAATTGCCGCTTCGAGTGCCCGTCGATCGTTCTTCAGGCGAGTAATCATCTGCTTTTGGTAGTCTGCTTGCGCTTGGGTTTCATTCTTTTGCGCCAACAGTTGCTGCGTTACGACGGCAATTTGATTTTTCTGGGCCTCCACTTGGTTGCGCCGCTGTTCCAGTTGATCCGTTTGTTGCTTAAGAGCTACCAGGGCCTTGCGATCGGCCTCATAGAGCCGTTTCAGACGATAACGCTGACTCAGAAAATCGCTGATCGTCTGACTTTGCAACAGAATCGCCAAACCTTGGCGATGGGGCTGCCGTTGCAGAAATTGCAGCCGTGCCACGATCGCCTGCTGGCGAGCACGATACTGCTCCTCCACCTGCGCCAACTCGGATTCCAAATTTTTGAGGGTCCCCTGCAATTGCTCAAGATTCGCCTGGGTCGCCTGCAATTTTTGCGTTGTTACCTTCAGTTTTTGATTTAGCCCGGAGAGATCCTTCTGGGTAATGCCTTCAAGGGTTTTAATTTGGTCATGCCGCTGTTGGATTTGCTGGCGCTGCTGTTCCACTTGCTGGCGCTGCTGTTGTAGTGTATCGATCTCTGTCTGGGCATTTTGGGCCATGGCCGGTGTACCAGACAGCCCGATCGCCCACCAAAGCATCCACAACCCACACAATAGTTGGATGCCTCCACGCACAATTGCCTGACCGTGGATCTTTGTCTGAACTCCCAGGAACTTCACCATGACGCAGACCCCATTGACGGGCGTTCCCCAAACGGAACCCACCCAACTGTAACAGCAAGCACTATTATCCCCAGGTTGCTGAATTTAGCAAATTTAATTTAGCGCAGTTTCTGATCAGGCAATTATTCTTAGCGCAGTCCCTGGAAGCCCCCCGTGTGAGCCTCCGATCGTTGACGGCCTCTGCAATGGTGCAATTCTGCAAGATTGTCATCGGGGGGAAACCTAAGTAATTCCTGAGTAATTCTCTACGCACCCCAAAAGAAATGCGCTACATTGATCGTAGTTCTACGATCGTGGGACTACGGTCGTGAATTCGACGATCGAGGTATTAACCGTTTAAGATGCACTTATTAGAATGTACTTAAGAGAATGCACTTAGGTCGATCTTAGGGTGGCACCTGGGTTAGCATTCAACCATTAAGTGAGTATTCAGCCATTGCGTCGACACGTGAGCATTCAGCCATTGCGTCGGCACGTGAGCATTGAGTCAGCACTAAGCCAGTCAGGGATCAAGCAAATATCTTTAGATGGAGTTCTCAAGAACCCTTCCTAAGGAAGATGCTAGTTAGTAACTAAATGTTCCAAACTGCTGAAGAATTTTTCAGATTTTGTCATGCTTGACACGGGTCGTGTTCCACTGACAGGTCAGTCTCTCACGTGGTTTCGTCAGGGATTAGATTGTGTGGCTGCCGGTGACTTTGATAAGGCAGTGGCCCATTTTAATCAGGTGATTCGAGTTCGCTCTGACTATTGGGAAGCCTGGTATGAGCGAGGTTTAGCACTTGAGGAAGTGGGGTGTTTTGCCGAAGCTATTCGCAGCTATGAGCAAGCCCTGACCTATGAACCCTCCCAGGATGCCAGGGTGGAAATTTGGCTGCATCGGGGGAATGCGTTCCAATACGGGTTAGGGGACTATGACTCGGCACTCGCTTGCTACGATCGGGTGATCCAGCAGCGGCCTACCTACGCTTCGGCTTGGCACCATCGAGGAAATGCCTTGCTCTATGGGGCGAAAAAGCCGGAAGTGGCCCTGAGCAGTTATCAAGCGGCGATCGATCTGGATCCGAATAATGCGGTCACTTGGCGCAATCGAGGAAATGCCTGGGTCGAACTGAAGGATTTTGCGCAGGCGATCGAGAGTTATGACTTTGCCTTGGAGTTGCATCCAGATGATCCCCTGACCCGCCAAGCCAGAACCCTGGCGGTGCAGCAATGTGGTTTGACGGTGCGACCTCCCACCACCAAGCCGGTGTGGTATGGGGCCGGCTATACCGAAGAAACCTTGGTGGACGGTGAAGAAACAACATTTGAAGAATATTTGGTGCCCCCTGCTTTGGAGGTGCCACTGTTACAGCCTCGGCTGGTTGTGGAAGATGAGCAAGGGGAGTGGGAAATTGCTCTAACCCAGGACTATTACACGATCGGTCGGGATCTCAAGAACGAAATTTGCCTGAGATCGCAGTATGCATCACGCTTCCATGCAGTGCTGCATCGAATCGAACGCCCCGGTGGCCAAACTGGTTATCAAATTACCGATGGGGGCTTAGAGGGAAAACCCAGTACGAACGGCATTTTAGTCAACGGTCGGAGAATTTCTGGGGCCCACCTTCAGAATGGTGACACGATTATTTTTGGCCCTAAAACTCGGGCGATCTATCGATCGTAACCCTGGATTGCCCAGCTCAGACCCTGAAAAATCCCTCCACACAATGCGTAGAGGGATTTTTTGCGGTACCTAGCGTTCGTCCATGGAACTTGCAATGAGACTGGCCTGAATTAGCCAGGACACACCGCACGACCGTCCCCATTGCGGACGATCGTGCCTTCCTTGCCATCAAAGTAGACGGGTAATTGCGCTCCGTCCGATCTCAGAACATACAACTTCGGTTTTTCCGTCAAACATTGCTGAATCCGGCCTGCCCAGGCTTGGAGAGACTGGCTCTGCTGTTGTTCCAGTTGTTGCAATTCTTCGATCGTCATTCGTAGGCGACGGCGAGCCAACGGTGCGGTATTGGCTGGAATTTGCGGCATGACATTGGGGGCCTCCTGTAACAACGAAAGTCCCGGTTCGGAAAAATAGTCGGCTCGCCCAACCACAGGACTGCAATCGGTACTTTGGAAGCGGCTACAGGGGATGTTGATCTCCGGCGGCACTGTTTTCAGGAATTTCATCAGCACCATCAGCCGGGGAGAGAGGTTCGCTGCCGATGCGGTGACGCCCGTTTGATCCGTAATCGGGGTAGAACTGGTGATCGTGCGATCGACGGTTTGACCCAATTGAACTGGAAATTCAAAGTTGCCGGGGAGGAGGGGTTTGGAGGGCAACGCAACGCGCGGTGGCAATTCTGTAATCGGCGGAATCCCCTGGGTGCTGACTTCAACTTTGACGGGGCCGCTAACTTCAACCTTAGCAACATTCTCTGTAGAGGCATCCCCCGTGGTAGCCACGATCGTTGAAGTTGGGCTGGCGGCTTCTGGTACCGCGAGGATCCCACTGGACACTGGGGATACCGGGTTGGGTAAGGTTTCGGGGGAGGCAACGGGGGCGATCGCGGTTTGAGCCGTTTCCAGGGCCGTCGCCGCGAGAGGTTGCTGACTCGATTCCGCCGATGCTGGTACAGAGGGGGACATCTGCCAAGCGTCGCTGGAACTGGTCTGCTGGGATGAAGCTGCGATCGCTGGGGAAGCCGTGGTTTCCGGCGTGGCAATGGCAACCACTTTTGCTGGGATCGGTTCGCTCGATCGTAAGGGATTGGCTTCAGTGCTGGGAGGGGTCGCTTCCGAGGGAAGGTGGGCCGCTTGGGCCGCTTGGGGGAGTTCACAGGTGGCCAAGAGCGACAACGTGCAAACAGTGGCAGTATTGAAAGGCCGAAGGGATGAACGTTTCATAGGTGATAAAGCAAACAGATGGAATCAGGCATGGGCCAGATTGCACTCGGAACTCACTGCACGATGGAATCAAACCCAGTGCCGTAATGTATTCCCTCTACTAGTTTTTCTTCATTTCACCGGAAAATCTCAGACGTTTAATCGGAAGTTCAGGAAAATTACGGAATTCTGTGGGTGCTTCAGTCGGTAGGTGCTTCAGTCGGTGGGTGCTTCAGTCGGTGGGTGCTGATCGGTTGGCACTTCTGGAGTAACCCAGGTCCTAGGAGAATGCCGACGGAATTAAAACGGAAGAATGGAGATTCAATTATTAAGATGGTAAGAGATCTCGGATACGCAGAGGGTACGATCGGCTATGAGTCAGTTCCAGCCAGAGTTTGAACGTAGGACAAAACAGCGCATTGCGAAAATAGTGACGCTGATGTTCTGCTTTGTGGTAGTGCCGTTAATCCTGGTACTGCTAGCCATGCGGCCTGCGGTGGCGGATGGGCCGAAACACTATACAGACTTGCAATTTGGCCCCTTGCCAGAGGTACGAGTTCCTGACTATCAACGCTTTGTGCTGAAAAATGGCTTGGTGGTCTACTTAATGGAAGATCACGAATTGCCGTTGGTCAGTGGCTCGTTATTTGTGCGGACGGGCGATCGGGAGGAACCGGTGAGTCAGGTCGGGTTGGCGGATATTACCGCAGCAGTTCTACGATCGGGCGGCACTCAAGTCCATCCACCGGATCAGTTGAACCAAATTCTGGAACAAAAGGCCGCAGCGATCGAAGCGGGCATTGCGGTCAATTCTGGCTCGGTGACGTTCAGTGCCCTCAGTGAGGATTTACCCCAGGTTTTCGATCTCTTTGCGGAAGTGGTTCAGCAGCCTGCCTTTCCCCAGGACAAGATCGATTTAACGAAGTTTCAACTGCGCGGCGGTATTGCACGGCGGAACGATCAACCGGGGGGGATTGCCTCCCGCGAATTCCGCAAACTGGTCTATGGCAATGAGAGTCCCTACGCCCGGACAGTGGAGTACGCCACCCTCGATCGCATTGGGCAAACGGATATCAAGCAGTTTTACAGCCGCTATTTCACCCCCGATCGCATGATTCTTGGCATCGTGGGAGATTTTAATCCAGGGGTAATGCGGCAAAAAATTGAGAACGCCTTTGGTCGCTGGAATCCCTCTCCAAACAAAGCGACCTCAACAACGATCTCAGTGACGCAACAGAAGCAAGGGGAAGTCTATTTTGCCAATCAACCTAGTATCAGTCAAAGCTACATTCAAATGGGCCATTTAGGGGGGATTGTCAAAGACCCTGACTACCCCGCGTTGTCTGTCATGAATGAGGTGCTGAACGGCTTTGGGGGACGGATGTTTAACGAGGTGCGATCGCGCCAAGGGCTAGCCTATTCGGTCTATGCGGCTTGGAGTCCTCAGTTTGATTATCCTGGCCTGTTTGTCGCGGGGGGAGAAACCAAGTCCGCTTCTACGGTGCCCTTTATCAAAGCGGCGATCGCGGAAATTGAACGGATTCGCAAAGCGCCCATCACCGCAGAGGAATTACAACGGGCTAAGGATTCGGTCTTGAATTCCTTTATTTTCAATTTCCAAGATCCCGCCCAAACTCTGTCTCGCTTACTGCGCTATGAATACTTTGGCTATCCCAAGGATTACATTTTCCAGTACCGTAAAGGGGTCGAAGCAACCACGATTCAAGATGTGCAGCGGGCGGCCCAAAAACATTTACAGCCCGATCGCTTAATCACGATGGTGGTGGGAAATCAAGCAGAAATTAATCCACCCTTAACGGCTCTGAAAAAGCCTGTGAAAACGGTGGATATTACAATTCCAGCCCCCGCTAAACCTGCTATACCTCAAACATAATCAGCAAATCAATCAGCAGATCAGAAGGGCATCGATATGATGCCCTTCTGATTATTTCTACCACTTGATCAAGTTTTGTAGTTGACCATCGCGGCGTTGCATATCTAGCATTTGCACCCGTGTTTTGTTGTTGTCGCGGTTCATGTCCACATCCGCATCAATCCGCTTGCGAGCTGTTTCGTTGTTAGTATTATTGATTTGAATATCGGTTCGGTTGTTGTCTGCGTTCATTTCAGACGCCTTTTGGGACTTGAACATATCCGCCATGGCAGCGTTGTTAGAATCGCAATCGGTCATTTTACCCACCACAACCGTTGAGGAACTCTTATCGCTGAAGGAAGAGGAAGTTCCTTTATTCAAGTTGCTGAAAGCGCTCTTGTTGCTGAAGCCGTTGGATTGGCTAGATTTAGAGGACTGATTTTTCTCAGAGCTGCCGCTGCCGTTGGCCCCGATGCCGAAGATGCTGAATCCGCCACCGCCACCGGCTTTGCTGCTGGATTGGCTAGCGCTGCTGCTGCTGGAATTGCCGGACGATGCACTGTTACCGGACTTAGACAAATCCCAGGTGCGATCGCTCTTATTGACGTTGTTTTGAACGTTATTTCCCAGAGCCACATCGCCCGTGCTGCATTGCACCTTACCCACCATTTGGCTCGCTAAGTCATCGGCTTTGGCAGTGGGAACGAAGGCAGCAAACAGGGTAGAAGCGATTACCAGAGAAGAGGTCAGTTGTGCAAGTTTCATTGTCAGGTCTCCTTGAAATGTCTAGGTTAATGGGAGGAATTTCGTTGAGGGGTTAACCTCTGACATTTACCGGATAGGGGAGACCTGTGGGGTTTATGCAGGCGGAGCGAAAAATTTTTGGAGATTGTTTCCTACAAGGGAGGCTCAACGGCCAACAATCCCTGGGGCTAAGGGTTTCAGCCGCAGGATGAGGTAAGGGGGCTGGAGGGTGGATTGGCCTGCATTGAGGGCGGCGGTGCGGTGCAGTTGGTTGGCTACGGTATATAGATAGCCGTCGGGGCCAAAACTAAAGGCATCAATCCAGGAGAGTTCCGGGGACTGAGCGATCGTTTGATAGGTGCGATCGGGCCGAATCACTCCAATGGCGTTACGCTCGAAGTCACTGATATAGATGTTGCCTGCTTGGTCGATCGAAATGCCATCACAGTTAGGCTTAGCGGCGTAGTCCTGAACGGCCCGTGCCAGTTGGTCTGGGGTGAGGGCTTCATTGCGCAGATCGGCGGTACGGATGCGGTACAAACGTTTGCCACTCATGGGGCCGTAGTAGAGCCATTCGTTTTTGCCATCGAGGGCGATCGGGTTAATGGCGATGCGCGGTTTCACCAATTGGCCATTGGGTTGTTTGATTTGGATGGGTTGGCCTTCGACGGCCAGTTCCACGGCTTCGGGGCTGACGCTGGGGTGGCCGGAGAGTAGGCGGCGGGTGTGACCTGTTTTGAGGTTCACCACTAGGATCGCCGGAGCAGCATTGCCCATGGCAGTTTCGGCAATGTAGGCCAGTTGCCGATCGCTGTCGATCGCGAGGTCGTTCAGAAAGGTGCGATCGCTGGCCAGGGGTTTGGGGATGGGGAGGATGCGATCGAGTTGATTGGTTTTCGTATTCCAGCCGACCAGTTGGGGCGGGGCTCCCGTTCTGCCCCCGTTATCCAGCATCCAGACAATCCCCTGGAGATCCGATTGGATGCCCAACACTTCATCCAAACCTTTGTTACTGTCTGCTTTACGGCCAGAGGCCCAAGTCGCATTGGGAAAGGGCACCAGTTGTTGGCGTTGGGGGAGCCATTCCATGACGCGGTATGGGGGGCTGGCAAACTGATGCATACTGACGAGGATGCGACCGCTAGGCGTCACGGTGAGGTTGCCGGGAAGTTCCTGCAATTTGGCCACCACTTGTACGGCTTTAGGTAAAGCGGATTGGGAGGACGATCGTTGAGTCGGTGGTTGGGAGATCGTGGGTTGTGTTGGATGGAGGGGCAATTGGGCAGCCGTCAAGCTACTCAGAAGTGCAATGCGGAAGAGGATGCGGTGGGAATCTGACATAATCAATACCCAAACGGGGACGTTCTTCTATAACCTACTACAAATTTTGCTACCAACATTTTTTGCAAATTATTTCATTTTCTCAATGCGGATGCTTTCTAGAGAGAACTGCTGACCTGAAAAATGAAGAAGCTATAATAGATTTGAGGATACAAATCAGATAAAAATTACATTGTCTCAATTGATAAGACGTATTAGTTGTTGAATGCGAAATAGTAAAATAAAAGATAAACTGAGATAATTCAGCATGGCTTACAGTGATTTTAAAACCTTGGAGCAGGCGATCGAACGACTTGAGCTAACCGTAATCGATCAACCCCATCTTTTCCAGAACGTTCCTCCAGTGGCACCGTCGGCGCGACTTCAGGAAACTCTAGATGAGACTTTGGATTTAGCTTCTAGCATCAGTACAGAGAAGGCACGATCGGAATTGCTTATCACGCCAATTTTGCTAGAAATTCGTCGGATGTTTCTTGACCATATCAGTCTGTTTTCTGGGAATACGTTTAACGTCGAGGACACCAAAGGACTAACGGGAGCGTTTGACTTCCTGATGAGTGCCTCACGCAATCAATCAATCATTACGGCTCCGGTTCTAACGTTAGTAGAAGCCAAGGATAATGATTTACGGATTGGCTTAGGACAATGCGTTGCACAAATGTATGCGGCGAGTTTATTTAACGATCGTCATGGCCAGCCCGGTCAGACCATTTATGGTGCAGTTTCGACTGGGACGAACTGGAAGTTTCTCAAACTCAGTGGCTCAACGATCGAAATTGATCTAACTGAATACTTTATCTTGCAATTGCCAAAAATTTTAGGAATCCTGTCATTACCATTCAGGTAAGACTAGGGTATTCTAAATATGGAGTAGTTACATGAATTAAAGATCAAACAATCAGCTAATGATCAATCCTAAAGATTATTCTCTATTAGAAGATCTAGTGATCCACAATCCAGATCTGGATTTACTGGAATCTAAATTATCTAGCTTTAATATTTTTGAAGCAGTTGGTATGACTCGACAGGAGATCAGGCATTCCTATTTCCTTGCTTTTTTACTCAATCCATCAGAATCCCATTATTTTGGAGATCTTTTTCTTAAACGATTTTTGATTACAACACTGCGCAGTCTGGACAACCCTCCCATTAGCGCGATCGCCATTAATGTTGCGAATCTAGAAGATGCAGAAGTCAAGCGAGAATACAAAAATATCGACATTCTGATTTATTCGCCTAATGAAAAGATTGTAGTCGCGATCGAGAATAAAGTAGATTCAGGTGAACATGATAATCAGTTGAATCGTTACCAGACTATCATCCAGCATGATTTCCCTAACTATCGAACAGTGTTCATTTACTTGACAAAAGAAGGAAATGCTCCATCTAATCAAGCTTGGTACCCTGTTAGCTACGAGCTGATTGCGCAATGTATTGATGGCCTCTGTGAGCAATATGCGGCCAAGATTAATGATGATGTTCGCCGACTGATGACCCATTACAGTAATTTACTGAAGAGACATATTATGAGCGATTCCGAAATAGCACAACTCTGTCGTAAAATCTACAAGCAACATCGCCAAGCACTCGATTTAATTTACGAGCATCGTCCTGACTTTCAATCAGAAATCTCTGACTTCTTGCAGCAGATGATTGAAGATAATCAAGAGCATAACATTGTGAAAGATGACTCCGTTAAAAAGATGATTCGATTTGCGCTGCAAGAGTGGGATGAGTTAGATTTTCAAAAAACTTGTCAAGGATGGACAAGCAGCGGTCGTATGATACTTTTTCAGTTTTGGAATGTGCCAGATTATCTTGGTCTAGGCTTATGTATTGGCCCCGGTGATGAACATCTCAAGAGAAGTATTTATGACCTGATTAAACAACTTGAGATTCGTGGAATTAAAAAGAGCAAAATCAAAGCCTCTGGATGGAATGAGCTATTTGCCGTGCAAATTCTCGGGGCATCAGATTACGAAGATGGTGACTTAGAGGAAATACAAAGAAAGATTTCTGACTTCTTCCAAAATTTTCTCAAAACAGACCTGCAAACGATACGCCAGATTAACCTGAAATCCATTCATCCACAAGTTGATCGAATCTACCTGCAAAATCTTCCTTCCTAGCTTGGAGCACTCAGACCCAAGCGAAGTGTTTTAGAAAACCATCCATGCTGCATTATGAGTGAGTTTAGTGATTGCTACTATTGAGTCAATGCAACGGTTGAAGATGTTGTCAAATTAGCGAAGAAAATTCGTCGCTACAGCTTGATTTTGCCAATCATTGGACGTTATGTGCCCTTTCTGATAGAAGGGGCGAATGATGCAGGACAATGCATTAATTTAGCAGTAGAGCAGAACTCAGGCGTATTGCTCCATTATTTCTATGGCTCAGATCATGGCATTTGGCTCCGGTTTTATGAAGCTTCCCAAGAATGCTGCACGATCGCATTCAACAATGATTGCGCTGATGAGAATGACTGGGATTTGATTACCCGTGAATTATTGCGGTTAGGATTGCTAGATCAGAATGCCGTGGAAGCGTTGCAATCCCTACGGTCTGAGGCATTTCCAGTAAATTATACGAATTTACCAAACCTACGGCAGCAACTGGGCCAAATTCTGGGTGTGGAATTCCTGGAATGGTTTGGATGTGCAGATTTATCCTTTCATAGTCCCAAGGCGATCGCGAAGCAATTTCCAGACGCTAAATTCGTGCTCAAAAGTTTGCGCGGCAAAGCGGAGAATGCTGTGCAACCTGAGCCTAATGAGTGGTGCCCCGAACCAGATTTTCCCACTTTTATGTATCTTCCTGTGCCCGATGGTGTGGTCGATGAGGCACTTCTGGAGCGCCATGTTCAGCATTGGCTCGAAACCAACGATTGGGATGAGACCCGTCAAGTGGGATTTTGGCTCTATTCCGGCTACCAGCGTGCCTTACCGAGTCGGATGCGGTATTTAGCTGAGCGCATTATGAATTTACAATTGGTATTTGGGCAGGAAGGTTATGAGCGAGAACTACGCCGCACTATTCGCGGCATTCTGGCCGTCACCGATCGCTCCTTCGATTGGCAGCCTTACCTCGATCGCAGGGCTGGAGAGATCAGGCTGTGATCACCGTTAGACTCTACTGATTTGAGGACTATTTGAGGAAACTTTACAGGTCACCGGAGCATTATCCTGCATGATCTCCCTGCTGGCCCGATCGCTCCAGTTCTTTCTTCCGACCAAGCCAAAGAACTCCAGGGAAAATACCTGAGGGCACCAGCAGAAGTCTTACAATAACAGACTGTAGTTTTTACAACACTTTGCCGCCATTGGGGGAGAGAACCATGTCAGACAAGCTCAGAAGTAGTGCCATTACCGAAGGGGTGCAGCGATCGCCCAACCGCGCCATGCTCCGGGCCGTTGGCTTCCAAGACGGTGATTTCAAGAAGCCGATCGTCGGGGTCGCCAGTGCCCACAGCACCATCACCCCCTGCAACATGGGGATCGCTCCCCTAGCGGCCAAGGCGGAGGCTGGGATTCGGGCGGCGGGCGGCATGCCGCAAATCTTCGGAACCATTACGGTGAGCGATGGCATCTCCATGGGCACCGAAGGGATGAAATACTCCCTCGTCTCCCGCGATGTGATTGCAGATTCGATCGAAACCGCTTGTAATGCCCAAAGCATGGACGGCATCCTGGCGATCGGCGGATGTGATAAAAATATGCCCGGAGCGATGATTGCCATGGCTCGAATGAACATTCCCGCAGTGTTTGTCTACGGCGGTACGATTAAGCCCGGTCACTTGGAAAACGAAGACCTGACCGTGGTGAGTGCCTTTGAAGCGGTGGGTCAGTACAGCGCTGGCCGCATTGATGAAGTGCGTTTAACCGCCGTCGAGCGCAACGCCTGCCCTGGTGCGGGTTCCTGCGGAGGGATGTATACCGCAAACACCATGTCCTCCGCCTTTGAAGCCATGGGCATGAGCTTGATGTATTCCTCCACGATGGCAGCGGAAGATCCCGAAAAAGCGGTGAACACCGAAGCAGCGGGCAAAGTGTTGGTGGAAGCCATTAAGAATAATCTCTGCCCCCGCGACATCATCACCCGCGAATCGATCGAAAATGCCATCTCCGTGATCATGGCTGTGGGTGGTTCAACCAACGCCGTGCTGCACTTTTTGGCGATCGCCCATACCGCTGGCGTGCCTTTAACGATCGATGACTTTGAAACCATTCGTCAGCGCGTGCCTGTTCTGTGCGACCTGAAGCCCTCTGGTCGTTATGTTGCTACCGACTTACACAAGGCGGGTGGCATTCCCCAGGTGATGAAAATGCTGTTGAACCATGGGTTACTCCACGGTGATTGCATGACGATCACGGGTGAAACGATCGCCGAGCGGCTTAAGGATATCCCCGACGAACCCACCCCCCATGAACCGATCGCGGGTCATCCGGTGATTCGGCCTTGGGATAACCCGATGTACAAGCAAGGTCACTTGGCCATCCTCAAGGGCAACCTGGCTCCAGAAGGCTCCGTGGCGAAAATCAGCGGCGTGAAAAATCCGATTATTACTGGCCCTGCGCGGGTCTTTGAATCGGAGGAAGAATGCCTGGATGCGATTCTCGCGGGCAAGATTAATGCGGGTGATGTCATTGTCATCCGTTATGAAGGCCCCAAGGGTGGCCCTGGGATGCGGGAAATGTTGGCTCCCACTTCAGCGATTATTGGGGCTGGGTTGGGCGATTCCGTGGGTTTGATTACCGATGGGCGCTTCTCCGGTGGTACCTACGGGATGGTGGTTGGTCACGTTGCACCGGAAGCCTTTGTGGGTGGCCCGATCGGTTTAGTGGAAGAGGGCGATTCGATTACGATCGATGCGCACCAACGACTGCTGCAATTGAATGTGTCGGAGGATGTGTTGGCCCAGCGCAAGGCGAACTGGCAACCCCGCGCACCGCGTTACACCAAGGGCGTGTTGGCGAAGTATGCCAAGTTGGTGTCTTCCAGCCACTTGGGAGCTGTGACCGATATGGGTTTGGGTTAGTCCTGACTCGCGATCGATTCAATCGATCGGTTGACTGACGGTTTATTCATCATGAGGTAGGTTGAGATTCACGATCGGAAACTTTCTGTGAACAACCTACCTTTTTTAACGTTTAGATTAGTGTTTTGTTTGGTGTCTTGATAAGCGTTGAAAACTTTTTTAGAGTGGCTTTTAAGGCCGCGTTTTGGAACGGTTAAATCGAATTTTGGCTAAATAGCGGGTGATTTTTTCTTGGGTGAATTTGCCACTGGGAAAGGTGATTGTCAAGCGGGGATTGGGCGATTGGGCGGTGGGATATTGCAGGGTGTAGACGTAACCTTTGTGACTGAATTCCACACCTCGCAGTAAACGTGGGTCGTAATCTTTGGCTTCTAGGTTCAGTCCGCCTTTGCCCTGGCGATCGCGACTGCGGTAGTAACGGGGTTGGGTGGAATCTTTACGATCGGCACAGATGTAGATTTTGTAATTCTGCGTTTCGGCGTAGGTCATCAGTCCGCCCGTCCCGTCACAGGTTTTGTCGCCTTTGAGTTCATCGAGATAGCCGACGGTGAGTGCGATTTGCTGGGGATTCGTTTGGGCGGTGGGCAGTTCTAGCGGTTGTCGTGAGGGTGACGATAGATTAGACGATCGGGGTGGCGCAGCGTAGCCCACCAATCCCAGAGACACCAAACATCCAATTCCAACGAACGCTAAAGTTTTTTGTTGCATCGTCTGTTACCCAATCGCTATGACTGAAAATTTCATGAACTGACGGTTGATGACCTATGTTCATCCTAGCTCGATTCATTTGCCTTGCACGATCGATCGTTGTCTCGAAGACTGAGAATTAACAAATCAGACAATGGCTTCGCTCCCTGAGAATAAGCCCTGAAATCTGATACTTTGAAAATCTTAAAGATCATGCTTTTGGGGGAGATTGGAAATGAGGATGCAGTAGTTGATTTTCGCTGTTGTGGTCGTGCAGTAAAATGAAATATCACACCTACGTACACTATCTACGCACACTGTTGAGGTGGAATGATGGTTGCCTTGCCCGATCGAGGGTTGATGAGTGCTGAAGACTATTTGTCCTGGGAGTCCATGCAGCAGGAACGGCATGAGTTTTGGGACGGTATGTTAGTGGCGATGACCGGTGGGACGAAAAGGCATAATCGGGTTACAGGGAATTGTTTCAAGTTATTGGATGATGCTTTAGCAGATCGGGATTGTGAGGTCTATATTAACGATGTGATCGTTCAGGTACAGGCCAATCGTAAGTTCTTTTATCCAGATGTAGTGGTGACTTGTGATGCGCGGGATCAGGATGAGCGCTTGGTGAATTATCCTTGCTTGATTGTGGAGGTGTTGTCGCCTTCGACGGAATTGTACGACCGAGGGGCGAAGTTTGCTTGTTATCGCCGTTTTACGACGCTGCGGGAATACGTGCTGGTGGGGATGGAGGAGCCGGGGGTGGAAGTGTATACGAAGAATGCGGCAGGGAAGTGGGTATTGTCAGAATATGGGATGGAGGATGTAATTGAGTTGGAGTCGATCGGAGTACAGATGGCGGTGCGGGATTTGTACGATCGGGTGGACTTTCAGACGGATGGAGATGACGATAAGTAGGGCGCTACAGGAACTTTTCTACTCCTTCAATCCTGGGGAACTGCTTCCATGAATCGAGATGGCGTAATTCACAGGTTGATTGGCCGCAGAAATAATTACTTCATAGGTTCCCGCTTTTGCCGTTAAGCCCGACCAATTGGACTCACGTACATTCCGCGCTAGGAATTGATTCCCCTGCACGATCGCGAATTGTGGTTGTCCCTGACTGGTTTTAAGCTGCACCTGCAAAAATTGCCCAGCGGAACGGGAGAATTGATAAATATGACTTTCGCCTGAATCCAGTCGGCCCTGGTGCTCAAAGGGACTCTGATTCCCAGGAATGGCAGTCAGGCGGGTGGATAGTTGCGTCAGTTGATCTTGCGCGATCGCGTACCAAATTTGTCCTAGTTGCCGGGGATTGAGCACCTGCCCGATTTGAGTCGGAAACCACAGAAAAAATTGCGTATCGGTGATCAGGTTGATTGTGGATTCGCTAATGCGTTGGCTAGAAGATTGCTGGAGCCATTGTTCCAAATTCTCGCGGCGATAACTTCCCAATCCTTTACGAGCCTGTTCACTTAATTTTTCCAGAGTTTTCATTAAAGCTTTTAAGTTATCTTGCCAGCGTTGGCCTTGTCGATCGGGAATTTGTTGATGAGCCGATAAATTAGAGAGTTCATCCACTGCACCCACTAGCCAATTGGGGTTGATTTGCAAGGCTTGAATGCGCGATCGTTGGGATTCTGGAAAAATTGTGGGTGAAACAGAGGGGACTGAAGTTTCTGAATTCGGCGGGGTTGCTTCATGACTAGCATTGTCAGAAGCTTGGGATGCTTGATTAGTCTTAGACAGATCTGATTGCTCGGAATCTGTTCTAGGATGTTGAGAAACTCGGTTAGCGGTCGGTTTGGCCTGGAAGCCTTGAAAAATACGCCAGCCTGCAACTCCGGATAAACCCAGGAAAAGGGTTAATAGCACAATGAAAGAGATATCTTGCCAGAAGGGAGTACTGGTCGATCGCGTGCTCGATCGTGCTCTCGATCGCACCATTGACTGTTCCCACGATCGTGCCAGGGAGCGGGTTGGGGGCAATCGATCGATCGTGCTTGCGAATGCCTCATCGCCGATCCTGGAGGTGGGCACCTCAGAATTTGCAGCAACGGCAGACGACAGGCTAGGTAGGGATGCGGCGAAGGGCTCCGAGCGACCGTAGGTGATCGGTTGGCGTTGGAGGGCTTCTAGGACAGCTTGGGCATTGGGATAGCGCGCGAGGGGATTGGGCAAGAGCATCCGCTTGAGCACACGGGCAAAGGCAGGGCTGAGGCTGGCGTAGACCGCAGTGGTATAGCGTTCCCAGGAGGTGGTTGGCGGCGTGGCACTGAGTAACTGCAACGCGATCGCACCGAGATCGTAGAGATCTTGATCGATCGTCGCGGGTAATTCCGGGGGGATCCAATCTGGGGACAGGGACTCAAATCCCAAATCTAGGGCAATGTCCCGAATTTGGCCCAAGTTGGTCAGATAGGGTAACGCTTCAGTATTGGGTAAAAACAAGCTATCTAGATGAAGATTGCAATGCATTAGATTTTGGTCGTGCAAATGCTGGAGTAATGGCAAAATTTGCTGCAAGAGTTGCACAACTTCCGTTTCTGTAAAAGCTTCCTGGCACGATCGCCGATCGTCCAGGAGTTTGCCATAGGTTTGACCTTCGGGATAGTCGTACACGAGCCAAAAACGGTTCTGCGCCAGGATGGTAGCCTGGGGACTGAGGATTTGGGCATGACGCAGGGCGAGGAACGGCTGGAGGCGGGCTTGAAAGCTGCGGTATTGACTGGGAAGCTGGGGCATTAAGGCGGCGGGTGGTAGCCAGTCTTCTAGTAGGCAGAGGCGATTATCCCGATCGCGATCGACGGCGGAATACTGCCAGCCAAATTCACGATTACCTAAGTGACGCAATAGGTAATAACGATTGGCAAGTAGGGTTCCTAGCGCGATCGGTTTGAACATGACGGCAACGGCGGATTTGCAATCTAGCGTGACTCCTTAGGAAAATCGCCCCTGGCATCCCCGTAGGTTGCCCCTGGCGTGGAAGGAAACTCTCGATAAAGTACTTTTGTACTATAATAGCGGTAAATTTAAAATCCGATCGGATTTTCCGAAAAAATCTGTATTGCCAAAATATCCCCCGAAGTGAATTGGCCTCGATCTAACGGTTCGGGGCTGATTGGGTTGAAATCATCAGCACTTGCGGGGGCGTGACATCCGGTGGGTAGAGGAAATCTAGCCGCGCCGATCGCTGCTCTTGGGGCTTCAACTGGAGGGTTACCAAGGGCGCGACCTGTTGCCCCGTGCGTTGCCAGAGGTGAATATAGCGAGTGATGGCTTTGCCAGCGTCATCGCGATAGCGCAGTCGCACCGTGCCGCGAAAATAGGGGAAATCCTGGGGGGGGTGCCGAAAGCGAATTTTGCCCTGGGCTAGTTGATCTTCCTTGATCGGGGTAGCCAAGGTGATGGCGACGGTTTGGGCGCGATCGCTGCGGTTGACCAAGGGCATGGTGAGGTCATAGCGCACACCGTAGTTGCCGTGAGCCTCGTAGGCCGTATCGGGATAGCGCACTGCGAGGGGTGCCGCTTGGCTTTGCGGGGTGCCCAGGCGTCCGCGCCGTAGGGTGCTGATGGGGTAGGACAGGGTTTGGCCCGATCGGGGTAAGGCTAAGGTTGTTTTGCCGGGGTCTGTGAGATGGGCCTGCCAGGTCGAGCCGATTTGTACCCCCGCCACCCGGCTATAAATTAATGGCCCACTGGTTTGATCCAAGGGGGTTGGCCGTTTGTCCCTGGGCATGGCGAGGGCACCCGTTTCCAGCAGGTTGCGCCACTCGGCCAGGGTGGGCGGTCGTTCGTTGCCCTGGGCGGTTTTGGGGGCGAACATGGCTAAACTGGCGAGGTAAACTTTGCCGGTGCTGGTCAGGTTGGCAAAACTCGATCGGCCATTAACCGGGCGGGCTAAGCCTTTCGTGGGAATGGGGGCATTCATCAACAGGTGGTAGCCCTGGGCGGGAATGACGATTTTGGCTGCAAATTCCGCTGTGCGTTTACCTCGCAGCACGTCATCCACGGCTCGAATTCCCGGCCCAGAAAAGATAGCGCCCGTTGGATTGTCCAGCATCATCGGTTGGGTTTTGAAGGGGGCATCCGGCTCCATTTGATAGCTGGCGGCGGCGGGAATTTCCACCGTGATGGGTTGATTGCTAGGGTTGTGAACCAAAATGCCGATGTAGAGGGTTTGTAAGTCTTTGGGGGTGTGGGTGAAGTGGTGGGCAAAGAGGTTGAATTTCCCTTGGAAAGCGTAATTTAAGTGGGCAGTAGGTGTTTTTTTGCCCTCCGGTGGAAAGGTGGATAGCAGAATGCCGCCTTGCTTGATCCATTCCGGGCTGTTGCTGTTGAACATGGGAATCCGATCGAGGCTTCCAGGCAGCGATCGCACTTCGCCTTCGATGGCAATTTCCTTGGGTGGGGGTTTGGGACTGGGCGAGGCGGTCGGCGTGGGTGAGGGTGAGAGGGTCGGTGAGGGTGAGAGGGTTGGTGAGGGGGTAGGCGGGTTTAGTGCCGGGTTGGTGCCGCTGTAAGTCACGCTGTGGGGGAATCCCAGACTAACGATCGTGATGCCTGCGAGGGTGATCCAGTTCCGAAATTGCATAGTTGTCCAGATTCAAACATCCTACGCTAGATAGAATCAGTCATAAACTAAAGAGTTCCGCAGGGATTGCAAGGAAGAGAGAAAAAAACAGGCGGGTGAGCCGGAATATAAACTGATGCTGCAAGAGTAGGGAAGTTAATGTATATTGATGCCCAGTCCCTTGCTGAAGCAAGTTTGATCCGGCGGGGGAATGGTGATTGAAGATCCATGGTTTAGTCAGATCTATCGAGGGGCACTCCTATGGCGTTTGTTATTGCAACAACCAATATGAAAGGAGGCGTGGGCAAAACGACGCTCACGGTGAATCTGGCTGCCTCCCTGGCGAGAAATCAAGGAAAACGGGTGTTGATTGTGGATTTGGACACCCAAATCAGTGCGACGCTTAGTTTAATGCCGCCGGGAGAATTTGCAAAGTTGCGTAATGACAAACGGACGTTGCGTTACCTCGTGCACCAAGCGATCGCCCGCAATCCCGATCTGCCCAATTTGACGCGGGATTCGATTAAGAGCTATATCTGCAATGTCCCTGGGTTGAGCTTGATGCTGGGGGATATTGAAATTTACGATGAATATTTGGTGTCGGAAATGCTGCACAAGCGATCGATGCAGCAGGGCCGAGCAGAGCAGTTTGAGCAGGTCTGGAACGAGTTTGAGAAGAATTTAATTCGCAATATTCTCGAGCCGATTTCGCCGGACTACGACATTATTATTCTTGACTGTGCGCCTGGGTATAACTTGATCACGCGGAGTGCGTTGTTGGCGAGTGATTATTACTTGATTCCGGCCCGACCGGAGCCGTTATCGCTGATTGGGATTCAGTTACTGGAACGCAGAATCCATCGCCTGCGGGAAGCCCATCGAGAAGACTCCAGTGTGAAGGTTGATCTGTTGGGAATTGCATTTTCGTTGTCGGGGAATTTGCTAACGGGACGTTATTACAATCAGGTGATGAAACGTCTGAATGATGACTTTAGTGAAGCTAAGTTATTTAAAACGCGCATTCCGATGGATGTGAATGTGTCAAAGGCGGTGGATAGCTACACCCCAGTGGTGCTGAGCAATCCGGGCTGTTCTGGTGGGAAAGCGTTTCAACAGTTGAGCCAAGAGTTTCTACAAAAGCTCACCACTTCGGCACGGGTCAATGAACCGCCTTCTCGATTTGCGATTTCCAATCTGGAGTAAGGGCTTTCTCAATTGAGAGCTTCTCAATTGAGAGCTTGTCTGTGGAGTGGTTTAGCAGTAATTTAAAAGCCGCGTGTTTTGGGGCCTCGATCGAGACACGCGGTTTATTATGGTTGGCGATCGGGCCGTTTCGATCGCATACGGGTATCAAATAATACTTGAGTTGAGATTTAAATTACGGATTGACAGTGCCGCTAGTTTACTCGTAGTGTAGTTTCTCAAGCGATTGCCATGGACATCCTTCTTTCAATGGGTCGGCATGAAGCATGGGGTCGCTGGGTTCCAAAAATTTAGGCCACTACCTGGGATTGCGGACACAACCCCAAGTAGCTATTCCCCCTCGCTGGTTAAGCAGCAAGGCGGCTTGTTGAGAATTTTAACATTCGATCGAGCCACTCTTGTTTGTGATGTCAAACGGGGTGGCTCTAAATTTTTGGGCTTCTTAAGATGCCCTTATCCCCGGCCCTTCTCCCGACGGAGAAGGGAGAAGGAGATCTGGTTCCCTCTACCTCCGGGAGAGGGTGCGGGTGAGGGCAAAGACTCACTACAAGGAGAAGCTCAATCATGGCAAAAGGTTCTAGCGATCGCAGCGATCGTGAAGTTCAACCTGAGAAACAACGCTTACAGATCCACTTAATCGGTCACAAAGACTTTGTGCAGGACACGATTAATCAATTCCATGCGTTACACTACGCGGACAGGATTCATTGGAGTCAGCCGATGAAAATTGTGCATTCCGATGGTCAATACATCAGCATTCTCAGTCGCGAACGTCAGCGATAACGGATGACGCTGGGGCATCCCCCAGGGGGCGATCGTTCTGCGATCTGTGGGATGTCTTTCTCTTCCTTCAATTCTGAGGCATTGGGGGGATATTGGAGAGATCTGAGGGGCGATCGATGCAGCGAGTTGAGTGGCTAGCCATCCAACGATTGGCTAGCCAACTCGATTAACGATACAGAAAGGTTGAGCTTGGAATCTTTTACCCAATAAAAATCTGCACAAGGATTTAACGAAAACTTAATCCTAAACCATTCATTTATTAAACTTGAAATGCTGTAGCCACAGTCAAGGTTATGAATTGGATAAGACACTCCATCGTAAAGAGTATGGAAAATTCAGCAACTGAGACATCGTGACTCTGTAGAATAGAGGTATTCTCTCAATTCGATCGAGCAACGGAAGCAGCATCGTCGTCCTTCTTCATCGATGAAAAGCTGCTTGTCAGGGGCAAATACTTGTACAACGCGGTTTTATACCCACTAATCCCTTGAATATATGTCGTCCTTTGTGTTAAAAAGTATTGGGTTTGATCAGGGTGTCAGGGTGTCTGTTGATACTTCTCCAAAAGTCATAAGTATTAATCACTAACGCTGTATTAATCACAAGGCTGTATTAGCTAAAGAGCTGTATTAGCCGCAAAGCTGTATTAGCTACAAAACTGTATTAGCCAAAAAGCTGTATGAATCACCCATGACTCTGCAATGCATCATTCTGCAATGCATCATTTGAAATCGCGTTAATCCTTTGAGTGTCATAATGCACCTTCTAGTTAGATCGTTAGTCTAGTGGGAATTATTGTATTCGTGTTCATCAGATATTGAGTTATAGCAATCCATTCCAATCTATAGAATCTGTTTCCGCCGCCTAAGATAGGACTTCAATTGGCCAACGATGGTAAGGAATATTGGGACTGTGCGTTTTGAATTGACTTCAACCATATCTGAGTTGAAATCTTGGGAAGCTCAATTAGAGATTCAAGAGATTGGACAGTGCTTAATTGCACTTTTTGATGAAGATCCTCTCTTGCCAGGAGTGGTGCTCACCTGCGATCGCCACTATCAGGGCATGATCTCAAGGCGACACTTTTTTGAGCAAATGAGTCGTCCCTACAGTTTAGAGTTATTTTCCCGCCATCCGCTGGAGCGCTTTTGTGAAGCGTGGGCTACGGAACCCCTCACTTTGCCCGGAACCACTTCGATCGTGGAAGCAACTCAACAGGGTTTACAGCGATCGAAGGATTGTCTCTATGAACCCATCTTGATAGAAATGGCTCCAGGAACCTATCGAGTCCTAGATTTCCACGAATTACTGCTGGCTTACTCGCAAGTTCACACCCTTTCACTCCGATCGCTCCAGCAAGCCCAACAGGAAGCCCAATTAGTGGAAGAGAACTTACGACAACTTCAGTACAACTATTCTCGCCACCTCCAAACTGAAAAAATGGCCGCTTTAGGGCAGCTCGTGGCCGGGGTGGCCCATGAAATTAATAACCCCACCAGCTTTATCTATGGAAATCTGAATCATGTGGATAATTACATTCGTGATTTTTTGGAAGTGATTGCCCTGTACCAAGCGGAATATCCCCAGCCATCTTCCGTGGTGCAAGCCAAGTTACAGGAAGTCGATTTTGATTTCTTGGCCAGTGACATCGTGAAGCTAGTGCGATCGATGCGTGTGGGGGCGGAGCGCATTACCGAGATTGTGAAATCGCTTCGTAACTTTTCACGGTTGGATGAATCCGATTACAAAGCGGTGGACATTCATGATGGCATCGATAGCACCCTGATGATTCTGCGCAGCCGACTCAAGAGCCAAACCAGGCGGCCTGAAATTCGAGTCACCAAAGACTACGGTTTATTACCTTTAGTGGAATGCTACGCAGGTCAACTGAATCAAGTCTTTATGAATATTCTGTCCAACGCGATCGATGCGATCGAGGAACCGATCGAAGAATCACCACAGGCAGACTCTGTTTTCCAGGGACAGATCCAGATTCGTACCCAACAGTTGGATAATCAATGGATTATGATCACGATTGCCGACAATGGTTCTGGCATTCCTGAAAATGTTCAAAATCAATTGTTTGAGCCATTTTTCACCACCAAAGCAGTCGGGAAAGGCACTGGCTTAGGACTCTACATTAGCCACCAAATCATTCGAGAAAAACACCATGGTAAGCTAACCTGCCAATCCAATTCTCAAGGCACAGAATTTCGGATTCAAATTCCCATTTGCCAAACGCGATCGTGTTCCCCCGTCCGCACCTATGCGCGCGCGATCGAAGACGCTTTGGTGATGCCCTAAAGCGCTATGGAATCGATCGGAACTGACTGTGAAACGGATAGTCTGATCGATTCCACTCCCGAGCGATTTCACTCCCGAGCGGTTCCACTCCCGAGCGATTGCTCACTAATGCCCTGGCAATTAATGTTCTGGCAATTTCCTACTGATGGAAGAGGGAATTGAGTTCATTGCGCAAGCTGCTCAAATCACCGACACGACTGATGAGAACCTGTTCCTTACCTCCATCTTCTAGGCGCGTTTTCCAGTGCTGGATGACCTCTAAATTATTCATCCAAAATTGCACCACCGAATCCACTACCTCATCCAAAATCCAATCATGGTTCTGGGGAATTTGTTCGATCGAGGCTAAGACTGCATCTAGGGTGCAACGATGACTCCAGACATATTCCACTTGTGCTTGATGTATCTTGCTTGACCGTTCCTGTTGTTGTTCAAAAAAGTATAAAATTGGTGCAACGCCCACAATGCCAAATAAATACTTCATGGACAAATCTTGATAAGAAAAACAATGGTTTTTGAAAGTATTTATTCTAGAAAATTGCAACGAAATTGTATAGGGTATGCGAATATTTTTTAATCATTGCTACGAATTGATAGATTCTATCCAATAAAATTTGAAAAAGTGTAAATAATTCAACAAATTAGCAATGATTGGTTAGTTGGAATACAGCAAATTTAATGAGCCCTCGATTTCTAAATTTGCCCCCTTCTAAATTTTTCCCAGTAGAGCATTATTCCTCTTCTCCGCTATGCGATCGAGTGCTTTGTTTTTAGGAATTGATTTTGGCACCTCGGGGGCACGGGCGATCGCGATCGATACCCAGGGGGACATTCAAGCTCAGGTGGCCCTCCCCTATCCCGAACCCCAGGCCAATCAGCCCCTAGCGGCTAGCTGGCAACAAACCCTGGATGCCTTACTGATCCAGTTACCCTTGCCCGTGCGAGCCCGCTTAGCAGGTATTGCGATCGACGGCACGTCATCCACCGTCCTTCTCTGTGATCAACAAGGTCAACCGATCGCGGATCCCATTCTCTACAACGATGGTCGCGCCGCTGCCAAAGTCGCCATCCTCCAAACCCTTGCGCCCCCCAATCACACCGTCCTCAGTGCCACCTCCAGCCTCGCCAAGCTTCTGTGGTACGCGGATCAACCGTATTTTTCCCAAGCGGCCCACCTGCTCCACCAAGCCGATTGGCTCGCTTTCTTGCTCCATGGGCAACTCGGCCTCAGCGACTATCACAACAGCCTCAAGCTGGGCTATGACGTAGAAAATCTGGCCTATCCAGGCTGGCTAGAAAACCATCCCCTCCGGGAGCTACTGCCGCAGGTCTGGGTTCCGGGGCAGCCGATCGCGCCCATGCGATCTGCCCTGGCACAACGGTTGCAAATTCCAGCTAATTGCCTGATCCATGCAGGTACAACCGATAGTATTGCCGCGTTTTTAGCCAGTGGTGCCCAAAAGCCAGGGGAAGCCGTGACATCCTTGGGATCCACCCTGGTGCTGAAATTGCTCAGTTCCACCCGGTTAGAAGAGGCTCGCTACGGCATTTATAGCCATCGCCTGGGAAATTTGTGGCTGGTAGGTGGGGCTTCCAACACAGGGGGCGCGGTGTTGCGGAAATTCTTTACCGATGCCGAAATCACCCAACTCAGTCAACAAATTGATCCGAACCAGCCGACTGAGTACGATTACTATCCCTTGCTCCAACTTGGCGATCGCTTTCCCATCAACGATCCAACCTTGTTGCCCCGCTTGGAACCGCGCCCAGAGAGTCCCCGCGATTTTTTGCAGGGACTGTTGGAAGGCATCGCTCGCATCGAAACCCAAGGCTATCGCTTACTGGCCCAGCTGGGGGCCACTCCCCTAACCTCCGTCCATACCGCTGGAGGAGGGGCAAAAAATAGGAATTGGACGCAAATTCGTGCCCAATTCCTCGGCGTTCCGGTGAAAGCTGCGTCTTACCCAGAAGCAGCCTATGGTGCTGCAAAACTGGCTGCGGACTTGGGTATGATTCCCGATCGGTGAGCATGGTAAAGTTTTTTCAACTTTTGCGCCCGGTTCAATTCCCCAACTATCTCAATTCTCCCAAAGGGGCGGGGAATACTGGGGGCGTGGATAATGCAGCAAACTTCGATTTTTCTATACGCATGTGGCGCAAGTTAAACAATTGGTGGCAAGCGGTACGGACCTATCCCGACATGAGGCCCGACCTGCAACTGCGCCGAAAAATTAATCAAACCTTGCGCGATCGCTCTGCCTATGGATCCCATGATTGGTATCGCTGCTTTTGGGAACCATTAGGGGTTAAACCGGAACTTGCCAATTTTCTCTATAGCCAGTTGGCTGCGTATTCCGGTTTAGAAGTGGCTCGTTTGCTCCCCAGCGATCGCCTGATTGAGGATTTACACATTCCCCTGGTTTGTTGGTATGACTGGGAATGGGATCTCTGTGAAGCCTTCGAAAATCACTTTGGCATCGAACTGTGTCCGACCTTTGATTTGAGTGAGCTGACCACGTTAAAGGACTTATTTCTCTACTTAAACCAAAAGTTAATTCAGTAGACTGGTGACTCAGGCTAAAAATCGTGGCTTGATCGGCCCCGGCCCCTGCGCTACGCTATTAGCCGGATCAGATTAGCCGAATTAGCCTGTGGTTCAGTGTTTGCAGTCTCTATGAATAAACCTCTAAATCTCGAACAATCCCGCGCGATCGCTCAACAAATCGGTCGTAAGGGCAAATCTCCATTTGAAACTGCCTACAAAGCTGCCTTGGAGATGGGAGAAGAGGTGCTTTATGTGCAAGGCTTTCTGGTATTTCCGGGCACGCCTTTCCAACCGATCGAGCATGGCTGGTTAGAACTGTCCGATTGCTTAGTGGATCCCAATATTAATCAACTCAAACAGAAGGCAGAAGATCTCTATTACTTTCCTGCCCAAGTGCTGACCCTGAAGGAACTCAAAGCCGCGATCGAAGAAGCCCAAGAGGATTATCCCGAAGATGATCCTCTACCTATCTACGGAGCCATGCCCTACGAGTACTATGGCGATGTCATGCTGGGAGATAAGGCTTACCAAATCGCCTACGAAGCAGCCAAAGCAAAGACGCAGGAACTGAACCGACCCAAGAAAAAAACAGAAGAATAGATCTCTAGATGCTAGAGAATCCCTTGCCTTAGCACTAAGCTCGACACTCAATCTTTTGCTTGGTGCTCAATTTCCTGCTTGGCGCTTAATTTTTTGCTTGGCGCTCAGTTTTGCAATGGGAGCCATGCCCCTGGTCTAGCTTATCCCCCTGAGCCATTGCGGATGGAAGGCCGGATGTGAAGGGCGGTGAGGGGACAAGCTCAAGGCAATCAACTCATGAGAATTCAGGGGAGAATTCAGGGGAGAATTCAGTGTTGAGTCAAGTGAATTAAGTGCTGGGCTGAGCGCAGGCATATTGTAGAACTTCGTAGCCACTGCTGCCTTGGCGCGGCTGCACTAAGGTTCCCGTTTCTCCATAGTCAAACCGTTGAATCAGTTTACGATCCTTGGCAAAGGCATTGACCCTGCGAAGACGCTGGGTTTTGGAATTGCAATCCGCAGACCACCGGATGACCACGCCATGGAGCGGCTCCTCGATCGTATTTTCCAAAAAGGGATTATTCGGTTCTGGAAATTCACGATATTCCCAGTAGGTCACACTGTTGCCCTTGCGCTGAATGGAGCTGGTATCGATGAAAAAACGATCCTTCACTGAATTTTCAGTAATCTTCTTCCATTCTGCGGCGATCGCGGCATTGGGTAACACCAGCACTGAACAGGCGATCGCCCAAGCCGTTAAACGTTTCATCATGATTTTCCCCTCATCAATATTGCGATTAACTAGCTACTTACGGTTTAGGTGGTTCCGGGGCAGGCTGAGGTGTCTCCGATGGACTCGGTGTTGGAGAGGGGGTGCCGCCCTTATTTTGCGCCAGGTAAGCTTCTACATTCTTAATCGCTTGGATGGCGTAGGTATCGTTGGGCCGTTCATCCAACGCCCGTCGGAAGAATAATAAGGCAGTGCGGTGATTGCGTTTTTGGGTGGCGGTGTAGCCTACCTGCATGTAGCGATCGTAGGCGGTACTGCGTCCGGCGGGGACTTTCACCGTTTTATCAGCAGAACTGGAGGAGCCACTAGAACTACTGGACGTGCTGCTGTCTGTGGGTTTGGTGTTCCCCGTTGGTTTGGTGGAATCCGTCGGTGACCCTTGGGGTTTGCCAGTTGCCTGTTGCTGATACAGACTCAGAACTTGATTGGTATAGGCGGCGGTTCCCGCACTGTTATACAGGTTGCTATCTCCTGTCATCCACCAAGCGGCAATCCGCCGTACGGTCAGTGCTTCATCCCCGTTGGCCTGCTGGTCTTCCGTGGCTGCCACGTCCTTAATCACACAGTTGATAATGTTGCGGGCTGTGGCGGGACTATCGTTGAACTGCTGCGGAGTTAGGGGTTTGCCCAAACAGGACTTGGCCCAGATGGGAATATTGGTGGCCTTAACGCGCCAGTCGCTGTGCAAACCCTCACTCTTTGGACTTTGCACGCCCACCTGTCGAAGAGATTCTACAACCCGCGCAACTTGACTATCTGTCATGGCCGCCGTAGCCACTCCACTGAAGCTGAGGCTGAGTGCGACCCCGCCCACAATACCCAGAAACTGCGATCGCATATCCTATAAAGTCCAAATCAACTTAAGTTCTTACTAATCTAGACCGATCCTGGTCAGAATGATCGTCTTTACCGAAAACCTATATTTCGGCATCAATCTCAGGATGGATTTCAAAAGGATGCCATCCTAGGATACGCCGTGCCAAGGCAAGAAAATAGACCGATGTGCAACTCGAAAAGTTGCCGACCTGCCAAACTGACTTGCAAACCTGACTTGCAAAACTGACCTGGAAAAGCGGCCGATCGGGGAAATTCCGTGCCGACTGCTTCCATTGTCTGACTGCCCAGGCTGGGAGCGTTGTGATGTTGTGATCAAGCGTTGTGGCAGAGACTTGCGATAGAGAAAAGAGGCTTAAGAATTTAAGCCTCTCCCTAGGGTCAGTATTGAAAAATCAGTCAGGACTCTCACCCATAATCTGCTGCTCACAACCTGCTGCTCACAACCTGCTGCTTACAGCCTATTGCCTACAACCTGCTGCTCACAACAGGGTTAGTTACAACAGGGTTATTTACAACAGGATTATTTACAGGGGTAATGCGAGGATTACTTCGCCCAACCATTTCCAGCCTGGGCCAAGACATAAGCAGCCACGTTTTCAATTTGTTCGGGTTGAAGCTTACCGCCAAAAGCAGGCATTGCGTTCTTGCCGTTCGTCACTTGTTTGATGATTGCTTCTGCGGAGGCCATCCCGTATTGGTCGAGGTCAGCCTGTTGCAGCGTTTTGGTGGGGTTGACGGCGTTGCGTCCACCCGCATGGCAAGCAGCACAGTTGGCTGCAAACACCTTAGCACCTGCCGCAGTATCAGCAGCATAGGCGGGCAGGGCAAAGGAAATGGTGGCAACGATCGCGATCAAGCCCAGAAAAAGCTTTCTTAACATTTTGATACCAGTGTTCTACGCTCAAGGATTACCGTCCCCCATTCTGTTGAGAAGGGATTTCCTGGGTCAAAAGACATATTGTCAAAGATTGCAAGCTTGCAATAAGACATATTGTCAAAGATTGCGCTACGTAAAGCCAGTTGCGATCGGTGGAGTGCCCAGGGAGTGAGATAATCCAGCGTGCACCTGCTTAGGAGAATGCTGAGGAGAATACGCTATGAATCAACCTGCTGCCCCCGCTACGGCAACCCTCGCCCCCTGGGGCACCCCGTTACAACCAGGGGCACAACGCCTATTGCTGCTCGGCTCAGGGGAATTGGGGCGGGAAGTGGCGATCGAAGCCATGCGCCTGGGCCTAGAAGTGATTGCAGTCGATTCCTATGCCAATGCCCCGGCCATGCAGTTTGCCCACCGTTCCCATGTGATCAGTATGTTGGATGGGGAAGCCCTGCGATCGGTGATTGAAGCGGAGCAACCCAGCTTCATCGTGCCGGAAGTGGAAGCGATCGCCACGCCGACGTTGATTGAATTGGAAAAGCAGGGCTGGCGAGTCATTCCGACGGCCAATGCGACCTTTCTCACGATGAACCGGGAAGGGATCCGGCGGTTGGCGGCGGAAACCTTAGGGTTGAAAACCTCGCCCTATCGCTTTGCTGATACGGAAGCGGAATACCAAGCGGCGATCGCGGAGATTGGCTTGCCCTGCGTGGTAAAGCCGGTGATGAGTTCCTCCGGCAAAGGCCAAAGTACCGTGAAAACAGAGGCGGATATTTTGCCTGCTTGGGACTATGCCCACGCTAAGGGCCGGACGCAGAACGATCGGGTGATTATCGAAGGCTTCGTCAATTTCCACACTGAGATTACATTGCTGACCGTGCGGGCGATCGATGGCACCCATTTCTGTCCGCCGATCGGCCATGTCCAGATCAGCGGCGATTATCGCGAATCTTGGCAACCTTGCCCGCTGTCAGAAGCTACCCTCGCCAAATGTCAGGCGATCGCGGCCACAATCACGGAAGCCTTGGGCGGATGGGGCCTCTTTGGGGTGGAATTGTTCATCGAAGGGGATCCCGCTGGGGAACAAACGGTTTACTTCAGCGAGGTCAGCCCCCGCCCCCACGATACGGGCATGGTGACGATGATTAGCCAAAACATGTCCGAGTTTGAGTTACATGTGCGGGCGATCGCGGGTTTGCCGATCGGCGAGATTGACCTGATTAAACCCGGTGCCTCGGCGGTGATTCTGGGCACGGAACCGACGGAGAATCCGCAATTTACGGGCGTAGCAGACGCTTTACAGGTTCCCACGAGTAAGTTACGGCTCTTTGGTAAACCCAAAAGCTATGCCAACCGTCGTATGGGGGTAGCACTGGCCCTAGGATCCACGATCGAAGAAGCCCGCGATCGGGCTAAGGCTTGTGCGGCACAGGTGCAGGTGGTCAAGGGGTAGGAGGGTAGAACGGGTAGGAGGGTAGAACGGGTAGGAGGGGACGTTATTTTTTTTACGAATGTGACAATTTCGAACTAACGTTACAGTAGATCTGTTGAATCTCAAGCCGCTGGCATGACTGCTCCTATCCCCAACAACTCTCAAGGTTCTCCTGACGCTGACGACGATCGTGGCTGGCTGGACGATATTGTCCCTAATTTGGAAAAATCCCCCGAAACTAAACGGCAGGGGGTTGATCCTCACAGCCCGATCGTCATGGTGGAAACGGCATTCCTTGCCAGTGCGGCTGGGTTGCTGTGGTTGGTGAATTTTTACTTTCCCCTCGGCCCCATGCTGATCTTTTTCCCGTTACCCATTGCGATCGTCTATCTGCGCTGGGGCAATCGGGCGGCAGGCATGGGCGTGCTTGTCGCATCGTTGCTGTTGAGTGTATTGATGGGACCGGTGCGGGCGATTCAGTTTTTGGTGCCCTATGGCGTCTTGGGCTGGACGTTGGGGAGTTTGTGGTCGCGGCGCAGTGGATGGAGCGGAGCCATTTTCATTGGAACTGTACTGATGACCTTTGGTACGTTTTTCCGGATTTGGCTGGTCTCAATCTTGCTAGGGGATGACCTCTGGCTCTATGCCACGATTCAGGTGACGGGTTTCGTGGAATGGATTTTCAACTTCCTCGGAATTCTGCAACAGCCTAGTCTGAGCTTAGTGCAGGGGATTACGGTGGCCGCGATCGTGGTCAAGAATATTGTCTACGTTGGTTTAGTGCACGTGGTTGCTTACATTCTATGCAATCGCCTAGGGAATCCCATTCCCGATCCGCCTAAGTGGATACAAGTGTTAATGGATGAGTAGTTGTCTATCCAGCTGGTTTCAGCCGTTGATGAATGCATGGATGATCAGGACTGGATGATGAGATTAGATGATGAGTACTAGATGATTAACATCTACACCCAACGATCGCAGGCAGAACGTTGGCTGCAACGCTATCGAGGGCAATCACCAGAATTTGTCTGTGTGCTAGGTTTTACGGAAACGGGACTGATTCCAGGCATTTCTGCCGCCGGAGCCACTCCCGACGATCGCCGTCAAACGGCGCTTGCGGATGCTGAATTTCTGTACTACGGTGTGCAAGCCCAACCCCGCTATCCGCTGCCACCGCTCGTGGCTGGGGCTTCACCAGCCTTGATTTCCCGCGCGATCGTTGAACAGCTCTCCATTCCGACCCATTTAGTGAATGCAGGACTGCTAGAAACTCCCCCCGTTCCCTGTATTGACTGTGGGGGCCAAGCAGCTCGCTGCCTCAGTACGGGCCAAGCCATGGATCTCGCGACCGTGCAGCAATTATTTCAGGCGGGTCTTCAGTTAGGGCAGCAATTCGGCCAAAAACTTAAAAACCGTTACTTGATTATTGGAGAATGCGTTGTCGGTGGAACGACGACTGCATTGGCATTACTGTTGGGCTTAGGGATTCCAGCCCTAGGCAAGGTCAATAGTAGCCACCCCACCTGTAACCATGATCAAAAGCAACAACTGGTGCTATCTGCGCTGCAATCTCTTCCATTATCGACTAGCGATGCTCCAGATCCCCTACAACTGTTGGCGGCGATCGGCGATCCTATGCAACCGGTGGTGGCGGGAATGATGATTGCTGCCAGTCAGTACTGTGGTGTCTTGTTGGCGGGAGGCACACAAATGCTGGCCGTCTACGTCCTCGCTCAACGCATTCAACACGTTCAGGCTCAATATCTTACATCGACGATCACAACAGGGGCGATCGCGGTAGGTGGAACCGAGGAGGAGGCTGGACGGAATCTTCAGAAACCTGCTTGGAACCCTGATAACCCTGTCTGGAACCCTGACAACATTATCATTGGAACCACGCGCTGGGTCGCTGAAGATCCGACGGGTGATACGATCGGCTTGAGTTCCAGTATTGGCAAGGTGCCGCTGATAGCGACAGCCCTAGATTTTACCCAATCCCGTTATCCCCAATTGCAAGTCTATGAACAGGGATTTGTCAAAGAAGGGGTTGGGGCAGGAGGCTGCGCGATCGCAGCTCACCTGTACCGTCAGTGGAATAATCAACAATTCCTAGAGGCCATTGAACAGCTTTTAGACCGCTTTTAGCCTGTTTGCAGCCTATTCAAGGATTCGGAAAAATGATTAGGAAATTCGACGGGCGAGTAATTGTTCTTCCAAGGCCGCAATCCGGTTGTAAGCGGCGGTTAGTTGTGCCGTGAGCCGTTGAATTTGTAGCTCCGGCGACATGATTCGATCATTACTGCTCGTCATCGTTTCCATGCCGTAACTATCAACCAGGATATCTTTATGGTCAGAAAGATCATCAAGGACATGATGGTGATGATGTGTTTCGCTACCATAAGGGCGCGAATGCGTATGTGTTGCTGCTCGCATCTCTCCGAGTGCATTAGAAACCTGACGACTTAGTTCTTCAATCGCCTGGAATAATGCATCCATTTTTTGATTGAGCAACGTAACTTGGGTATGTAGCGTGTCCATGCGATCGACCCCATGCTCCGTGTAATACCCCCCATCTTAGGAAGGGATTCAAGCGAAGGTGGATTTCCTGCGGAATCATTTAACGTTTTATGGAAAAATCGTTACCCAAAACGCAAAACCAAGTTTACGTTGTGAAATATTTAATCTAAGTATTAATCAGGCAGGAATCAAAAATTAAGAATCAGTCAAATTAAGAATCAGTCAAACAACTCAATCGATCTAACGACTCGAACCATGTTTCACCGGACTAGTGGTTTCGCCGTAGTACCACTTGTTTCGCCGTAGTACCACTTTCCGTAGTACCACTTTTTGCTGTAAATGCCATCAAGCTAATGATCCTGAGGGCTTTGGAGCAATACTAGAACAATACTAATTGTCTGGATTATTTTAAGACTGTGTTATGTCTATATTTTGATTAGGTTGGGATTGCTTGTCTACGGAACTCGCATACAACGCAAGAATTTTTAACCAAATAGCAACTTGTCGTTACAATCTCCGCGACGGAAGTTGGGTGCGTGTGATTTGCTTTCTCCTAGAGCGATCTTCTAGGATCAGCCTAGTTGAGTTTTTGGATCGTGAATGCTGAGTTTTCAAGCGTTTTTTGCAGCCTGTGCAGGGCGTTGGGTCACAGAGCGTACCTATCATTATTTTGCGGACAATGAAATCGAGCGATCGCACACTGAGTTCCAAGCCAACCCTCTCGATGATTTAACCAAGCAGAAATTATTGAAAACCGTTTTGTCGGATCAGGCTCAAAATGATGCTCCCCACGCCTGTCCAGGATTTTCCATCCACTTTGATACCTTGTCTGAAAAGGGCGATCGGGTGGAGATGAGTCTCAAAGCTCTATTTGTCCCAGAAACGCTCCTCAATACCGATCAACTTCCGGGTGAGTTACCGATCCCAGTGGTAGCGGCCACCGCAGACCAGGATGCCTCGATTATTCGCGGCTTCTACCTTCGGGATGAAGGCTATTCCGAAGGGGGATCGATCGCGGGGCGCTTCACCTACCAACCCAGCCGCCAGATTTTGGAAATGACGACGTTCTATCGGAAATCGGTTGCAGTGGATCAGATGCGCTTCATCAGCCCGGAGACTCGGTTGCGCACGATCGTCACCTATCGACGGCCCACCACAGCGGTTCCCCCGTCGGAGATTCTTTTAGTGGGCTTTGGTGTGGAACATAAACAACCGCTCCCAGCGGGGTGAGGGCAACAATGGGCAGGAGGGGGATCGCCAATTCAGCGCAATTCAGCAAAAACAACAGTTAAAATGCTGGATGCTGCAACGGCATGAAATGCCTCCCCCTTGAAACATGGATCGTCGAACTTTTCTGTCGAGCACGACTGCCCTAGCGCTGGGCACGGTTCTGAGTGGCTGCCAGTCAACGCAACAATCCGCTTTGCGCATTCGGCTTCTGCGGGGCTCGGTGCCTGCATTACTGACCAAAGAGTTTCGCCAGCAGTTCGGCCAAGGGAATTCGATCCATTTGGATGTCCGACCAGAGGCACAGTTGCAGGATCTATTTGATCTCCTCCAACGCTGGAAGCGCCAAGCTACGGGCGAAATCCCGACTCCGAAGCCGATCGTGCCGTTGCCGATTCCTTGGATTGGGACGTCCCCCAACCAGCAGGCCGCTAATTTAATCAGCTTAGGGGATCCTTGGCTCGCCGTGGCCATTCGGCAAAAATTGATTCAACCGATCGTGGTGGACGGTTGGAAAAATGCTGCACCTGAAGCCTGGAATGCTTGGAACAGCTTACCCAGCCTCTTCCAGGATCTGGTGCGGCGTAACGATGACGGGATGAATGAAGGCAATCGGCAAATCTGGGCCATTCCCTACCGTTGGGGGAGTTTGGCGATCGTCTATCGCAAGGATCTGCTAGCACAAAAAGGCATTACCCCCCCGACGGATTGGGCCGATCTGTGGCGATCGGAGTTTCAGGGACACCTCTCCCTCCCGGATCAGCCCCGCGAGGTCATTGGCCTAGTTTTGAAAAAACTGGGGCAATCCTGTAATCCCGTTGATCTCCAGAAAATTCCTAATCTCAGGTCAGAATTGCAAGGGCTACAAAATAATGTCAAGTTTTATAGTTCTCAGCACTATCTACAGGCGTTAATCCTAGGCGATACCTGGATTGCGGTAGGTTCCTCTAGCGAAATGATGACCCAACTGCGCCGTAATCCCAACCTTGCCGCTGTTTTTCCGGCCTCTGGTACGGTGCTCTGGGCCGATCTTTGGGTACAACCTGCTCTAGCCCAGCCAGCCCCGGCCAATTCCAATGTCGATCGCCTCATTGCCCAATGGACGACTTTGGGGTTACAAGCAAAACTGGCCCCCCAGTTCACGTTGATCAGTCAAGGTACTTCCCCCAGTTTGCTGACCCTGAACCCGGACGATCTCCCAGAAGCGCTGCGGCGGAATCCATTGCTATACCCCGATCGCGATCGGTTTAGCAAAAGTGAATTTCTCCAGCCCCTCTCTCCTGCTACGGCTGAGCAATACCGCCAGATGTGGGAATCGATCCGAAAAGACCGTTAGACCGACCCCGAACACTACCCCGACCTAAGGCATCCAGTTGCATGGCGCAGGGGCGTTGGCCATCGCTTGTGGGTTCAGTGCGACCGGGTACCGCACAGGTGTAGGCTGCTAACAAGTTCCCTTGACGGCTGAAGAGGCGTAGATTAAAGCCTTCTTGTTGGGCAGCGGTGCCAAATTGGTTGAGGAATTGGTAGCGCTCCAAATAATCCAGGAGGCTCCAAAGCTGCTCATTGATGATGACACTGACTTTAGGCTGGGCGATCGCGTTTCTGGGGCAGGCGAGCCACCCCTCTAGGAGCTTGCTACCAAACTTGGCTTGGGCCGCAAATTGATCTCGCGCTAACCAAAGGCTAGGCAGACTCAGGTTGGGCTGGAAATCAATGAGATCCCGGACACCAGGGATGGAGGATTCGCATAACCCCTGATTCAGTTGCTTAATGTTGAAAGGTGTGACATCGGGCTGGAGTGCAGCAATGGAATTGCTCTCATTTGCCGGATTTGTTGCTTTATTCGGCAAGATCGCTTTGCTATCGCCTTTGCTATCGCTTTTATTCGTTAGTTGATTGGGAGACGATGGATCCGAATTATTTATAGGGGGATGAAAGGGATCGGCCACTGAATTCGCCTCGGGCGCAATGGTGGGTTCAATTTTGGGGCTCTGGGGCAGAGGTTCAGAGATCGCTGGGCGCACACCTAAGCCCATTACCCCTAAAAAGGCACCTGCGATCGCAAGTCTTTGCCACATTCGTTTGTCAATACTGCTGTTAATGCTGCTGTCAATACTGCCCTTGAAAGAAGCACAATTCGCCGATCGACGCTGATTGGATCCCGATTTGATATTGATGAATCTCAACTTGATACCTAACTGGATGGCCCAGTCGATCGAACTCCTAGGCTGAGTGTGGTGCGGGGGGAAACTAGTAATCCCGAGAGCAATCCCAAGAGTAATCCCGAGAGAACAAGGTTGGCATTTGGAGTCCATCAAGCCCATCGTTTACAATCCTCTAACATCCTGATTACGCAATCTTCATCCCCAATCTTGATCCCCAAACCCTGATTGCCCATGGTCACAGCGCTAGCTGATCTGGGTAAATTCAGCTTACACGGAGAATTGATATTGTGCTGAGACGAAGCCCGTGGGGGCCTTTACGTTATTTACCCTGGGATGCCCTGCTAGGGGTCGCATTGTTGACGATCCTGGGAGTGGTTGTGCTGGAATGGCTGTTTTTTATCGGTTTGATGCTATGGCCTAATTTGTTAGGAAGTTTACTCAACCTTGTTTTGAAGTCTCCCTTGGTTGGAATTGTGCCCTTTGCGATCGCCCTGGCGATCGGTGCATTGGCCGTTTTCATCCTGGAACATCAGCGCTTTTGGCGATTGAGCATTACGACGCAAATTTTGTGGGGATTAGTTCCCTGCTTGCTCTTGGCTTGGATCCTTAAGGAAATTCTGCCGATTACCCCAAGGGGGGTGCTGCAAGTTTTTGTCGCGCAGACCATCAACTTGAAGGTTTTGTTGGGGCAGGTAAAGAATTCCCTGACTCTGGAGGATATTCTTGGTTGGACAGTGGGGATCTTTATTAAGGGCGGTCGGTACTGGCGTTAGTCGCCCCAGAGTCTGCGGCGGGGTTTACCGGCTAAGCGATCGTGGGTCTCGCGCAGTAATTTAGGAATTTCGAGCTGTTCGGGACAGCGTGGCAAACAATCCCCACAATCGGTGCAACGACTCGCTTTTTTGCCAGGGAACCAATGCCCTGCATTTTCAAACATGCCATAGCGATATTCGCCAAACTGCTGCATGTCATAGGCTACAGCCAGGTTCCGTAATCGCAACACTTCGGGAATATTGATCTCCTCAGGACAGGGTAAGCATTTATAGCATTGGCTACAGCGATCGTCCCCTAAGGCTTGTTGTTGATGGCTTTCTAGTCGCTGGGCGATCGTGGTGGCAAGGGTGGGAGCGATTGTTGGGGGATGGCCTAGGGCTCCATCCTGCTCTCCCGTTGCAATGTCTAATTGTTCCAGAGCTGCCTGAAGTTCCTGGGGATTGGCAGGGCCTAGGCTCAGGGTCGTAATTCTAGGATCCGTGAGTAAAAAGCCATAGTTCGCCGCCAAGGGTGACCAAGGCTGGCAAAGCTGCTTGAGGGTCTCCGGAGGGGTGTAGAGCATTCCACCTTTATCTCCAGGAGAAATAATAAATACCCCCATGTCCTGCGCTTGGGCTTGGGCGATCGCCGCCCGGTTCCGTTGGAAAAAGAGGCCATAGTGCAAATTTACAAAGGAGAATTGCTCCGTCCCGATCGCCCCCAGAATCACCTCTAAGGATCCATGGGTTGAAAAACCGACATGTCGCACTCGTCCATCGGCGATCGCCCGCTGCACCGCCTGCATACAACCCGTTGCAGACCGAATCCAGTCGAGGTGGGTTACGGTATTGATCCCATGGATCGCTAAACAGTCGAGGTAGTCGGTTTGCAGTCTTTCTAGGGATTGATCAAGGGCCCGTTCCATGGCCGCTGCATCTGGAGTGGGCGTGAGTTTGGTGGTCAAAATCAAGTCCGATCGCGGCCAGTTTCCCTGTTGCAAGGCTTGTCCCAGAAAGCGCTCACTGCTGCCATAGCCTTGGGCCGTTTCCAGATGATTGATCCCCGCCGCGATCGCGGTCTGCACCGTTTGCTCCATCACCGCTTGCGACGCTAAACACCGCATCGTGCCTAGGGAGGCTACGGACATCTGAAGCTGAGTTTTGCCAAACCGACGATACTGCATAGCGCGACTGTGGAATCACGAGGGACAGGGATCTGAGAGCTCCCCCAATCTGAGAACTCCCCAAAGTTTTCAAAACAAAAGAGCAGGGATAGACACCTGCTCTTTTAAGTCCTATGTAGATTGGATGTCTCTAAAAGTCAGCTAGCTAGAGCGTACTTCCAGGAGTCCGATTCCTAGCGAGAAGGCGTCAAGGTACGGCGCTTCGTGACCATGCGGAAGGTTTCGATAATATCGCCCTCTTCCCAGGCATTGAAGTTGTCAATCCCGATCCCGCACTCATACCCAGCATTGACTTCTTTGGTATCTTCCTTCATCCGTTTCAGGGAGTCCAGGTTACCTTCGAAGATCAGGTTGCCGCGCCGCTTAACGCGAATCTTACAGTTCCGAATCGCTTTACCGGACTGAATGTAGCAACCCGCCACAGCGCCCTTGCCCACTGGGAAGACGGCCCGGACTTCCACTTGACCCAGCGGTTCTTCCACCAGTTCTGGCTCCAGCAGACCTTCCATGGCAGCTTGGATATCATCCAGCAAGTTGTAGATGATGTTGTACTCCCGGACATCGACCCCGGCCCGATCGGCGGCTTGACGAGCCCCCGTTGCCAGTGTGGTGTTGAAGCCAATCAGAACCGCTTCCGATGCGGCAGCCAAGTCCACATCTGTTTCGGAAATTTCCCCAGGGGCTGCAAACAGAACCCGGACTTGCACTTCGTTCTGGGGCAACTGCTTCAGGGATCCCAAAATGGCTTCGACAGACCCTTGAACGTCCGCCTTCATGACAATGTTGAGTTCCTTGAGTTCACCCTCTTGAGCCTTGCTGGACAAGGTATTCAAGCTGACCCGACGGGAGGACATTGCCGCCATCAAGCGCGACTGACGTTTCGCTTCCGCACGGCTATCTGCGACAGCGCGGGCTTCTTTTTCGTCCTTATAGACTTCAAATTCGTCCCCAGCGGCGGGTACGTCACCTAAGCCCAGAACTTCTACGGCAAAGGATGGGCTGGCTTCCTTGACGCGACGACCCCGATCGTCCACCATGGCGCGCACTTTACCCAGTGCGGAGCCTGCGACGATAATATCGCCCACATGTAAGGTGCCATTTTGTACCAGAAGGGTTGCAACCGGGCCCTTCGCCTTGTCGAGGTTGGCTTCAATGACGGTACCCTTCGCAAGGCGATTCGGGTTGGCATGGAGATCCTCGACCTCGGATACCAGGAGAATCATTTCCAGAAGGGTATCCAAGTTTTGCCCTGTCATTGCACTCACAGGTACCATGACGGTGCTGCCGCCCCACTCTTCCGGTACCAGCTCAAACTCGGTGAGTTCTTGCTTCACCCGATCGGGTTGGGCTTCTTCCTTATCGACCTTGTTGATCGCAACCACGATCGGCACACCTGCGGCTTTCGCGTGGCTGATTGCTTCAATTGTCTGCGGACGCACCCCATCATCGGCGGCTACCACCAGGATTGCCACGTCCGTCACCCGTGCGCCCCGTGCCCGCATTGCGGTAAAGGCTTCGTGACCGGGGGTATCCAGGAAGACGACCTGCTGCATTTCGCCATTGTGTTCCACATCGACGTGGTAAGCCCCAATGTGCTGGGTAATCCCGCCCGCTTCGCCCGCTGCCACTTTGGTCTTGCGAATCGAATCGAGCAGTGTTGTTTTCCCGTGATCGACGTGACCCATAATGGTGACCACCGGCGGACGGCGCTGGAGATTCTCCAGATCTTCCTCGGAGATCATTTCGATTACTTTCTTGGCTTCCGATTCCTTCTCGGCCTGATCCACCAAGACACCCATCTCTTCGGCGACCATCGTTGCTGTCGACACATCGAGGGTTTGGGTCACCGTTGCCGCAATTCCCTTCATGAAGAGGTTCCGAATGATTTCAGTATCGGAAACCGCCATCATTTGAGCCAATTCTTGGACGGTAACGCCCCCTGTCAAAGTGATAATTTCCGGCTTCTCAACCTTGCTGGAGTTCTGATCTCGCCGATCGCGACGGGTAAACTGGCGTCGCTTAGGTTGACTGGTTGGCGTTGAAGTGGCAACCGGCTTCGCTGCACTGGCAGACTTCGGCTTGGGAGGTCGTGCCAAGGACAGACTGACCTGCGCGGGGGTGACGGCGGAATCATCGTCGTCTAGCAGATCAAAGTCTTCATCATCATCTTCTTCAATGCGAGGCCCGCGACGCTTGGCTTTTGGCCCAACCTTAGCCTTTTCTGCGCTTTCTTCGTCCTCGTCCTCCCACACCTTCCGTCGAGCCTTGGGGGGAGTTGGCTTCGCGAGTAGTTCAACGGTGGATCCCGCTTCTTTTTCGGGAGTTGCATTGCGGCTGGGCCGACCTTTTAGAACAGGTTGCTCTCTTGTGGGTTCTTCTGCCGCTCCCTCTTCAGTAGGTGCGATCGGCTTGGGCCGTTTGAGTTCAACAATCTGCGGTTTATTAGCAGGGGCGATCGGTGCTTTGCTCGGTGCTGCGGGACGGCGATCTCCCGATCGTTTCCCATCCCCAGAAGGCTTACCGGGGGAGGCAGGGGCTGCCTTTTCCCCACTGCTAGCTGCCTTGGTTTTGAGAATGGGTTTGCTGTTCAGCACAGGCCGTGCAGGAGTAGCCGGTTTAGCAGGGGCTTCTGGCTTGGGGCCACTGTTGGATTTACTCGGACTCTCCGATTTAACCGCATCTGCCTTACTAGCCTCCGGTTTGCTAGCCTCTGGCTTGCTAGCAGTGGTGGTACCACCCACCGGGCCTGCGTTCAGCGTTGGGGGTTTTGCTGCAACTACAGGCTTTGCTTCTGCTGACTTTGCTTCTGTCGGCTTCGCTTCTGTTGGCTTCGCTTCTGCTGGCTTGACTGCCGCCGGTTTGACTTCTATGGACTTAGCTGCATCCTCAGCCACGGGATGATCAGCCGACTGGCTAGGCTCTGCCTTGGAAGGGTGCAGTGGCTTGGCCGGGACGACTGGAGCAATTGGTTCAGTCGCATTGAGTTCCCCCTGATCTCCTCGAGAAGACGCAGGCTTGACCGTAAGAGGTGCATCCGCCGTTGGTGCAGCGATGGCAACTCGATCGGAAGGTTCTAGCTCCGTTGGCATCCCTGCAATCGTGGCTTCCGAGGTCAGGGAAGTTTGCAAGGCGGGTGGCCCTAGCAGTTCAGGCTTCTCACTACCAGAAGCGTCAGACCGCGTAACAGGGCGACGAATTTCCAAAATTTGTTGCTTTTTCTGACTATTCAAGGGCGTGTTGTTCCTAGGTTTAACGGTGGGCGCACTGGATTTACGGACAGGAGACGCTGTCGAGGGATTGACCTGAGTGGATGAATATTGCTGCGCTGCGCTGCGAATGCCTTCTGCCTCTGCTTCTGTAATCGTACTACTGTGGCTCTTGTATGCAATCTGCAATTGATCACAAATCGCCAAAATGTCTTTGTTCTCTAAGTTTAGTTCCTTTGATAGTTCGTAAATTCTCACTTTTCCGTTGTTCATCCACTAATCCCTCGTTCAATCCAGATTTCACATAAGTCGCCTTCTGTACTTGACTAGAACTACTACTCAGGCCGAACCTCAGCGCTTCCGCTAAGTCGATTAGGCTCCCATTGAACTCTTCAGTTCAACTGACCTTTTCCGTTCAACCTTTACCAGCATAATCACGGGCGAAGCATAAATACAATCGGCCTACGCTGAAGGTACGCTCTAGAACTCCTCGGCTTTGCTAGGGGTAGCTAGACCTTAAGCGAAAATTGACCGGGAAGCCTGTTTCTTGATCATTAGGCATCACTAGGCAGAGGGGAGAATCACTGCTGTTGCTAAACGATCGGAAGTCGCTTTAGCCTAGAGCGCAAACAGCGGCTTGTCAACTTGTTTAGAAGACTAAATTTCCCCTGACTCTTATCATTCTATTGCTGGACTGACCCGGTTGGGACAGTCCAATCGAGGAAATCTCAAGTTTTCAGGTTAAACATCTCCCAGTCTCACGACCAGAGTCTAACCGATGGAACCTCAAATAGCTGGATGGTATAAGACTCTGAATCTAACTGTTCCTAGTTTGAGAGGGTTGAGACTTCGGTAAGACGGCTCCAGAGGGTTTGATAGATCGTTTTTGAGATCGGTACCTTCAAGGATCGACCTAGGCGATCCTTGCGTTCCGCATCCCGCAAGCAAGTTGCATTGGGGCAGAGATAGGCCGATCGGCCCATCCCCCCATCCACTTGCACGGCTTGATCGGGAAATGTGCGAACAACCCGCCAAAAATCAGTTTTGGGAGCAATTTTCCGACAACTCACACATCGACGGTAGTTGGGTTCCATAGATTACAAGGGACCTCTATCACAGGGACTAGACATGACAGGCGATTCCCGATCGCAAGGCTCCATTCACCCCCTTTTTGGGCATGATTGCTGGGCATTATTCCTCTGCACTATCTGCTTGCTCGTCGGTTTCCGGTTGTTCGGCCTCCCGATCGGCCCCAGCGGTGACTTCTTCTAGGGGTTCTTCTTCGAAATCTTCCTCATCGGCTTCCTCTTCAGCTGCTGCCGCTGCCGCCGCGTCAGCCCGTTGCTTCAGTTCGACCGCAATTTTGGCATCTTCAGCCGCTCGATCGTACTTCGCCCCATCTTTGATGTCGATTTTCCAACCTGTGAGGCGAGCGGCTAATCGAACGTTTTGGCCCTCTTTGCCGATCGCGAGGCTCAGCTGATCTTCAGCCACTAGAACATGGGCTTGACGACCTTCGGGATCCATTAGACGAACTTCATCGACCCGAGCAGGACTGAGCGCATTGGCAATATAGGTGGCAGGATCGGGGGACCAGCGGATCACATCAATTTTTTCGCCGCGTAGTTCGTTCACAACAGCTTGGATCCGAGAACCCCGCGCACCGATGCAAGCACCTACGGGATCAACATCGCGCTCTAGGGTATCTACCGCAATTTTGGTTCGGGGGCCGACAAACCGAGAGGGGGGATTGGCTTCCCGCGCGACGGCAACGATGCGGACGACATCGTCTTGAATTTCTGGGACTTCATTTTCGAACAAATAAACCACGAGACCCGCATCCGCACGGGATACCAAAAGCTGGGGGCCCCGGTGGGCTCCCTCACTCACTTTTTTCAAATAGACCTTAAAGGTGGCATTGGCCCGGTAATTGTCATTCGGTAATTGATCCCGCTTCAGTAACTCAGCTTCGACTTCCGGCTGGCCAAAGCCACTGTTGACCGCCATGATGACCGACTGACGCTCAAATCGGAGTACCCTGGCTTGCAGGATGGTATTTTCCAGTTCCTGGAATTCTTCCTGAATCAATTTACGCTGCTGATCCCGTAGCTTTTGTGCCAAGACTTGCTTTGTCTGGATCGCGGCCATCCGACCAAATTCCCCTTGGTCGGGCGTCACATCCACCAGCACCTCTTCTCCTTCCCTCGCTTCTTGCAGCCCCGCATCTTGGACTTCCGAGAGGCCGATTTGATGATCCGTATTGGTCACTTCCGCAACGATCGTTTTTGTGGCTAGCACCCGGAAACTTTCTTCATCGATGTCTAGCTCTACTTCAAAGCGATTGAAATATTCTTCGTCGAAAGCATCCATTTTCTGGGTCCGTCGAAACCGCTCATACCCTTTCATTAAGGCTTCGCGCAGAGCTTCCTGCACGGCCACCTTGGGTAAGTTCCGCTCTCGGCTGATGCCATCAATCATTTCTTTCAGACCGGGCAGAGGAATACTTGACATGGGGAATCTCCAGTAATTGGGAAGAACAATGTAGACTCAGAGCCTGAACTTCAAAGGGCTAATTTAAGAAGAAATTAATGATTTAGTAGGGGATGAAATACTCAGAAAATGTAGGCTCACTATTTGGAGCAGGCAGGCATCTAAAGCAAGCGGGCTATCTGGAGCAGGCAGGTAGTTGCATCTCCCCCTCAGAGAGATCGCGGAGCCCACTAGCGTTTCTTCCGCTCATCCAGTTGCACCTGGGTGACCCGATCGCGCGGCAAGTTCATCGTGCGGCCCTTTTGATTCAGGTAAACAAACCCGTCATCTCGTCCCACTAAGTTACCCACCCATTCGGCTTTGCCATCTAACGGGCCATCTAGGGTGACTATGACAGGAAAGCCTTTAAAAGAGATAAATTCACGATCGGTCTTCAGTACCCGAGAAATTCCAGGACTAGAAACTTCTAAAACATAGGCATCGGGAATAATGCCCACCTCATCAAGAACTGCCTCAAACGCGCGACTCATGCGCTCACAATCGTCTAAGCCCGTATCTTGTTGCAGATTTCGCACATCCACCCGCAGCACTGGTGGGGTTTGGTTTGTCCGGAATACCGCTGAGACCACTTCTAACCCGAGTTCAGCGGCAACGGGTGCAGCAAGGTCGATTACTTGAGGGATGAGAGGATGGGTCATAGGACGATGGCAATAAAAAAAGTGGGGCTTGGCCCACTTCTCATGAACTAAATAGGTTTCATGGAGTCTGGTCGTGAACAGATGTCTGTTCGTCTTGCTATTTAGTTTAGCGGATTCTCTCAGAAGTGGAGAAATTGTGCATCCGATCGGATCACCTATTGCTTTCTGGCCAAAAACCACAGTAGGATTAGAGACTGTGTCGATTTGGATTTTCATCCATGCCTAAGCTGAAATCACGGAAATCTGCGGCTCGGCGCTTTAAAGCCAGCGGCAGTGGCAAGATTCTGCGTCGCAAGACCTCGCGCGCCCACTTATTGGAACACAAGAGCCCCAGCCGCAAGCGTCGTCTTGCTGGTATGACGGTTGTGAATGAGCGGGATGCCGAAAACGTTCGGAAGATGCTGCCCTACCTCTAAGGTAGGTTTTCGTCCAAGGCAGATCTGGCTGATCTGACTAAGTCCATTTAGGACGAGTAGAACGATGGGACGAGTAAGATGAAATCTGAAGACTCGCTTCCTAGGCAGATTGACTGAATGAAGACTTGATCTTGATTCAGATCGCTGCTCTGAGACTTGGGCTAGGGCTTTCTACTGCCTGGTTCCCGGTCACAATTTTCACCCATACCCTAAAGTAGAGGTTACTCATGGCACGTGTAAAACGCGGGAATGTTGCCCGCAAGCGTCGTAAGAAGATTTTAAAGCTGGCCAAGGGCTTCCGGGGTTCTCACTCTCGGCTGTTCCGGACTGCTAACCAGCAAGTCATGAAGGCATTGCGCAATGCCTACCGCGATCGTCGTAAGAAAAAGCGCGACTTCCGTCGTCTGTGGATTGCCCGGATTAACGCCGCAGCTCGGATGCATGGAATTAGCTACAGCCAACTGATCGGTAAGCTGAAGAAGGCTGATATCCAAATCAACCGCAAAATGCTGGCTCAACTAGCTGTTCTGGATCCCGCAGGATTTGCCCAAGTGGTTGAACTTGCGAAGAACGCTAGCTAGGCAGAGGGGTTAGCCCCTTGGGTTAGAGAAAGGTTAGAGAATACGGTTGAGAGATTGTAAAAAATCTCTGGGGTTGCATAGACAATCCACCGGTTGCTCAGCCAAATTGCTAACTCAGTCAATGCGATTATTGGAAGGGTGAATCATGAAGGTCTCTGGGTTTTGATGGGAGTCAGACCAAGAAGCCGTTCTGGTTCACCCTTTTCAGCTTGAAGGGAAACATTAGGGCAAAACGTTCAGGCGAAGACCATGATGGGAACAACCTTACGGGTTACGATCGCGGCTCTTGCTGGCCTGATGGGGGCTAATGTTGTGATCGGCCCTACCTGGGCTGCGGATTGGCCCACCATTCAAAAACGAGGCTACTTGAAGGTTGCGGTGGCGGACAACGCGTTTCCCCTGGCCTTTCGGGATGAGGCAGGGCAGCTCCAAGGGTTTGAAGTTGACCTAGCTCGACAGTTGGCCCAGGCGCTTTTGGGGAAATCGGAGGCTGTGCGATTTCAAGTGGTGCGATCGCGCGATCGCTTGCAAGCGGTCATGGACGATCGAGCTGATCTGGCGATCGCCCAAGTCACCGCAACGGCTTCGCGGCGGCGTGTGGTTGAGTTCAGCCCCCCCTACTACTACAACCGCACAGTTCTGTTGACGAATCAGCCCGATCTTTCCCGACTGCCCCAATCTACGAGTCTTTCCATTGGCGTTCTGCCCCAATCCAGTGCGATCGCCCTGCTCAAAGCCCAGTTTCCCCAGTCCGTTGTCGTCGAACTGCCCTCCTATGCCGTGGGCCAAGACCAGTTAGCCTCCGGCAAAATTGCTGTGATGGCCTTGGATTTCACAACCGCCCTGGCTTGGCTGCGGCAATCTCCCCGCGATCGAATTCTGCCCGACCCCCTTGGTCGGTATCCCCTAGGCATTGCTATGCCCCGAGGGCTACAATTTGCCGAATTCCGTAATCGGGTCAATCAAGCGCTCCAGAACCTTAAACAGCAGGGGTGGGTGGGCGATCGGCTACGCCATTGGGGGCTCGAAGATCCGTTAAGCGTTACAACGATCCGTTAAGCGTTACAACTCAGCGTCAAAACCCCACTCCCGTTCAAAAATCTTCCGCCCCTTTCCTGGATAGGAGCGATCGGGAAATGGGAAAATAACCCTGAACTCAAAACACTGTTTGGTATCGCTACGGTATGCAGGATAACTTACCTATTTTTTACATCAGCATTTTGCTTGTCATCCTGGTGGTGGCGGGCGTGTTCGTGTTACTTCAGGTCATCAAAACACGCAAACTCGAAAAAGCCTTGTCCCGTTTGCAAAGCAAATTAGCCCAAGGCAAGGGAACGGCTCAAGAGCACTACGAACTCGGAAGTATTTATCTCGATAAGCGATTATTTGCCCAGGCGGTAACCCAGCTCCAAAAGGCAATTAAAGCCAATCAGCTAGAAGGCCAAGACCTTGCTGCTGTCTGTAATGCCTTGGGATATGCCTACTTTGCTCAGGAACAATACGATTTGTCTATCCGCACCTATAAGGATGCGCTGAAGGCCTATGAGGAATATCCCACGGCCTGGAATAACCTAGGCCACGCCTACGAGCGCAAAAACTTGGATAACAAAGCGCTGGAAGCCTACGAGCAAGCGTTAACCTACGAGCCCAAGAATGAGACTGCTCAGCGGCGTTTGACTTCGCTGAAGAAACGGATGGTACCCTCTGCCTAAACCAGTTCTCGATCCAGACCTGCTGCCCCGTTGTGTTTGCCTAAGATGCCCATCGGGTGTTGGGATTGCAGTTAAGCTTGAAGTCAAGGCTGCAATCCTAGCAATGCGCTCCCAGAACGGCCTAGAACCCCAAAAGGACTGGAACCGTCAAGGGAAGTTAAGCCGATTGGATACTCCCTTCCACGTCCGGTAGTTTTTCCACCATGAGGCGAGGTTGGGTGGCACCTGAGAGGCGTTTGAGTAATTTAGGGCGGGGATCGTGCAACAAGTAAGTGATGCGATCGCCCACCTTAAACTCCAGTTCCGCAGGGATGACTTGCAGACAGGCTTTGCGATCGAGCAGGAGAGGCAGCAATTCTCCTTGGCCAATCAACTTCAGTAGCCGCAGCCGTTGCCCCTCGAAATCGCCTTCGTGGAGGATAGTTTCGCCTAAACGAACGGCATCGTTTTGCAGGTACTCATTCCAAGTTTTCAAGGATGCCTGGGTTGAAAAGGCTTGGCTGACCTGACCATTGGCGGTTGTGCCCTCGCGGGGAAAGACCGCTAAAACCCGGGGGGGCTGAAATTCCTCCGCTGCCCGTTGTGCCAATACAGCATTGACTTCACCATTGTCGGTCATGGCTAAAAAAGTCCCGATCGCCGCTAGCCCCGCTTCTTCCAACACTGCGGTATCCAAGGCTGTGCTGGTTAAGAGTTTCAGATTCTCCTGCGGAGGGAAGAGCGTCGGATCCGGGGCTGTATCAATTACAGTGACAGTTTCTCCCCGTTCTAGAAAAAATCGAGCCAACAATGCACTGAGGGGATGACTACCCACAATGACCGCGCCTGTCACTTCCTGAGACGTGATCCCCAACAGCTTCGCGATTGGTTGAGCGGTGAGGGACTGCAAAAATACAGTGAGGATGATGGTCAAAAATACTAAGGCTTTGACCGAGTCCCCCCCATTAATCCCCCCTTGGGTCAGCAGGATGGAAAATAGGGAGGCCACAGACGCCGAAACAATTCCCCGAGGGGCAATCCAGGACATAAACAATTTTTGCCGCCAGTTCAGGTCATCCTGCCAGGTGCAGAGCCAAATGCCGATCGGACGGACAATAAACATCAGCGCCAACACGGTGAAGACGCCGCCCCAACCCAGGGCAAAGACCCCCGCGATCGATAAATCGGCTGACAGTAGAATAAATAAGACTGAAACAGACAGCACCGTAAGCTGGCTTTTGAAGCGTTTGAGCAGTCTTTCCTGGGGTACCTCTAAGGCCCGCAAGACGATCCCTGAAGTCACCGCTGCCATCAGGCCCGCTTCACTCCGCAGCAACTGGGCTAACCCAAACCAGCCCCAGACCCCTGCTAAAACCACTAGGGTTTTGAGTTCCTCTGATAAAAAGGTTGCTTGCTTGAGGAGAACCCCCATCAGCCAGCCTCCAGAGACCCCGATCGCCGCTCCAATCCCCACCCGCAGCAGTAAATCATTCAAAACCACCAAGGGCTCTGGATTGCCGCCGCTTAGCACCACATTCAGCACCACGACGGACAGGATCGCCCCGACGGGATCAATTAAGACCCCTTCCCCTTCCAGCAATGTAGACACCTGGCGATCGACTTCCACCTGTTTCAGGAGCGAGTTAATCACCGTCGGCCCAGTCACTACGACCAGTGAGGCATAGAGAAAAGAAATCGACCAAGGAAACTCGCCCAGCCAGTGAGCCGCCATGCCTCCCCCCAGGAGGGTAATGAGAGTCCCCAAGGTGACTAAATTCCGCAGGCTGCTGGAAACCCGATCGATATCCTGCAATCGCAGGTTAAACCCCCCTTCGAACAGGATGATGGCGACTAGCAACGCAACAATCACCTCTAGGCCATCCCCGAGGCTGCTGGGGTGAATGATGCTAAGCCCACTCGGCCCGAGGGCGATCCCAAAGAGCAGTAAGAGAACAATCCCTGGAATTTTGAGAAATTCTGCCAGTACCTGAGCGCTAATCCCTGCGAGGACTGTAAAGATGATTTGCAGGGTTAGCTGGAGCGGGGTACTCATAGTCTCCAGTTTATCGTCCTTTGCGATCGTCTTTGAGCAGAAGATAGTAAAGCTTGCCGGTCGAGTGAATCAGTCCGGCCCGATCGCGCGCCCCATCTCCCGTACCCATAAAAATATCCACCCGCCCTGGGCCGATAATCGCCCCACCCGTATCTTGATCCAGGACAAATCGACTCACAGATTCTTGTTGTAGTTTCGCGTTCGGCAATTGCGTTTGGATAATCGCCAGCGCGCCGGGGGGCATCAACTTTTTATCGGTCGCGATCGATCGTTCTGCCGTCACTGGAACGCCAAGGCTGCCCAAGGCGGGGGATCCCTCTGTGTTTTTGAAAAAGACGAATCGTTGGTTCCGGGGCAGATACTCATCCAGGGCCTCCGGGCGTTGCTGAAAGTATGCAACCACCTTAGGGAGACTGAGTTCTTCGAGCTTCAGTTTGCCGTCCTTGACCAATTCACGCCCAATGCCCACGTAGGGGTGCTGGGTATGGCCGGCATAGCCGATCGTCATCTTCGAGCCATCGGCAAAGCGCAGTTGGGCTGATCCCTGCACTTGGATTAAAAACGCATCTAGGCGATCTCTCAGCCACACCAATTCTGAGCCTTTCAACAAACCCTTGCTACCTTGTAGTCCATCCTTCCCTTCTAGTTCAGCGCGGCTGGGGTGGGGCTTGGGCCATTGGGCAAAGGTGCGCGGGCGTTGATAAATCGGATACCGAAATTCTGCTGTGGGGGTACGGCTTGCGGGATAGACAGGTTCAAAGTACCCCGTAAAATCGACGGTGCCCTGACCATCCTTGCCTACGGTGGTGTAGAACTCAAATTCTTTGCGGACACTGGCTTGCAGTTGTTGTGGCGTCTCGGCGGCCAGTAACAACGCGCGGAAACGTTGGAGACTCCGCTTGACCCGATCGCGCGTAATTCCTGGAATCCGAAGCCGCAAATAGTCTGCCGCTGAGGCATCGGACTGGAGATAGCGCAAACTGTGATCGATCGATCGGATTAATCCAGGCACCTGACTCATGATTGGCTTTTCCGCCAGTAGAGAATCCAGACTCGCTTCCGCAGGGACCTCTTGTGTCCGACGGAGCGGAACTGGGCTAGGCGCTGGCGTCATTGTCGGTTTGGGAGACGCTGTCGGTTTAGGAGACGCTGTGGTCTTGGGAGACGCTGTCGGTCGGGACGATCCAAGGGAGGAATGATTTCCAGCGGGAAGGGACGATGGATACGTCGTAGGTGCGGGAGAGGGCTGGGGAGCCGTTTGGGCGAGGAGACTCCATGGACTGAGGGCAGGGGCGATCGTGAGCCCTCCCAGGATTGCTAGGATGCGACATCCCTGGCTGCGTTGCTTCTTATAGCTCTGACGCTGACTCACTTCCCCTGCCCTCAGTGGTTGAATTAATAGCGATCGACACTACCGGAGAACACAGGTTCTACCCGGATACCCAAAATGCAACTGGGGCGAACGACCATGTATTCCCCTTGGATGTTTTTAATCGGCACTTGAATAAATTCGGTGGAAGTGGACTTGGGAACGAGGTCAGTGCTGTACCACTTCTGAAAGTCTTGGATGGAGGGAAAACGAACTTCCTCTCGATGTCCCCCTTCCATCAGCAGATGAACTGCGTATTCGCTCGGCGTTCTAGGCATAGCTGCTTCTCATAACCTATCGAACATCATTATGGGCTGGATTGGCACGGAAGTAACGGATAACCTAATCGATCCGGACGAATAGGCGTGGCGATGATCGCTGTCAACCGTGCATTTAAGGAACTGACAAAGATTCAAACGCGCGATCGTTCAATGCCGTGGGGGTGGGTGAAAGGCACAAAATTTTCTGAAGGAAGTCCCCTGATTAAAAGTGATCTACGTCACAACAGGCTTTCGCTGAGATCACATTAGTAGAACCGATTAGATCACGTCCGCATAATGGCTTGAGTCACTTCAGCAAGATAACGGGATTCCCTATTAATCAGGTTCCTTCGTGGTTTTAACGGATTACGTCTGTTATCAAGGCGGATAAGCTAGTGCACAAGTGGTTAAGTCACACCACCAAGTGATCTAGATCACACAAACGCAAAAATAATGCAATTGGGGGTTGGGAGCCTGGTGCCAGTCTGTGTTCCTCCCTGAAGTTCTTGATATTGACCCACTCCCATTGTGTTTTTTGTGTTGTTTATTGTTTCGTTTGTTGATGTCCTTGTGGGTTAGCTATCTACGTTGGGTTAGCTAGCCGCACTGTGGCCAGTTCCTGTTCCCTACTGTTTGTGTCTTGTCATCTGTTTGTGTCTGTGTTCCCTCAATCCACCAGAGGTGTCAATCATGACTGAATCTGGGAAGCACCCTTTTTTTCAACTCACATCCATGCCTATCCGAGATCACAGAGGGTATCCTCCTGCCCTTGTCATCCGAGAAACAGCCACCGATCGCAACAGCTCTCCCCTGTGCGGTTTGGAGGCCACTCCCCCTGAGGCTCCCTCACCGAATTCTGGATCCTTGCCTGATACTTGCTCTAGAAGTGCAGGCTGTTGCAGTGCATCTGCTGACCTGATCCATCAAGAAAAAATGTCCAGCACCAGTCAGGTGGTTGCGGGGATCTCCCATGAAATTAACAATCCAGTGAATTTCATTGCCGGTAATTTAAAGTATGCCGAGGATTATGTCAGTCAATTGATTGACTTGATTGAATGCTATCGCCATCACTATCCTGAGCCTGTACCTGAAATCCAAGCGCGCTTGGACGATCTAGATCTCGACTTCGTTGTTGCTGATATCCAGAAGTTACAAACTTCTATGCGGGTTGGAGCCGATCGCATGAGCCAAGTGGTACAGTCGCTCCGTACCTTTTCCCGCCAAGACGAAACTGAATGGAAGGCAACGGATCTCCATGCGGGCCTAGATAGTACGATCATGCTGCTCCAACATCGGCTGGCGGCCCAGTATGAACGTCCAGCGATTCGGCTGGTCAAAGCCTACGGCGAAATTCCTGCGGTGCCATGCTGTGCCAGTGAACTCAATCAAGCTTTTATGCACCTGCTGTGTAACGCGATCGAGGCGATCGAACAGGTGTTGAATACCGCAGAATCCGCTCCAATGGCAGATTACGACCCAGAAATTCGCATTCGAACCCATCTGGACAGTAATGGCGCTGTGTCTATCTGCATTACCGACAATGGTTGTGGGATTCCCGCCGAGGCTCAGACCCAGATTTTTAATCCCTTTTGGACAACCAAGCCTGCGGGGAAAGGCAGTGGGATGGGACTTGCTATTAGCCAACAAATTGTCACCGAACGACATCGGGGGACTTTAAAGTACCAATTTAGGCCCAACCAAGGTACCCAGTTCATCATCACACTCCCGATCGCTCAGCTATCAGCGCAGAGCGACTCAGAACCCGCTCATTAGAACCCGCTCACTAGAACAAACTAAATTGCTGTAACTGAGCCTCGATCGCCTTGGGTAGGAATTTACGCAACTGCGCTTTGTCTTTAAACATCAAGCGGTTGTTCAAAGAGATATCGAAGGGGAACTGGCCTGGCATATCAGGTCGTTCCATCTGAGTCAGTAAAATTTGCTCCGATCGCTTACTTTGAAGGGCATAACCCACTTCCACACAAACCTTAGGACTGGGAATCAACAGGGGTGGTGTGGCCGTATCAATCTGCGAGATCGAAGTTCCATCCGCAATGAACAGCAAGCTTTGGCGAATCGATCGCATCAGTGAACTGTTAAGGCGCACTGGGCCATCGCTCAGCCGATGGGATTCCTTGAGCGTCAGGGTAATGCGGGATTTGCGATTAATGGTTTCTAGAAGGGCGTTGAGTTCATCCCGCAGAAGCTGGCTGGATTCTGGAAATTCCTGCTGATAGCAAAGAAAAATCGTAGGTTCCAGTCCTGCCATCACTTCTCGCTTTGTGAAGTAAATTTCATGGCTACTCAGGTCAATGTTGGCGATCGCGTAGCCTCCACTGCCTTCGATGTAAAACTCAACCGCTTCTCCTTCCAAATAGCGCTGAAACCAAACTGCGTTTTTCACCTCCGCTGCATCATCCAAGAAATCGGCCCGCAGTCCTGACTTCAGCAAACTATTTTTACTAAGGCGCAAATCATGGGGCCGCTTTTCTAGCTGCTTAATGGGTTCGTATTCCTGGAGATACCAAGCTTTGAGGGCAATAATCGCCATTGATTTATGTCTCTTAGAAGTAAAGTGGCGGGTGCAAAGAGGGGATCGGACAGGACTGCTACGGCAGGAATCGTTGGATCACAGGTTAGATCACAGGTCGCATCACAGGTGGTATCACAGGTGAGTTAGGTGATTCTGTTTGGTCATTGTATATAGGCTTGCTCAAATCGCACAGATATATTATAAGTACAAATATATTATAGGTGCAGGCGTATTATTCAGCCGTTGCAACTCGGGATGACTCTCAAAAAAAAACTCCCCATCTCTCCATCAAGTTCATTGGGAGAATGGGGAACCTAACTTCTATTTACTGATGAAGATTCACTAATGCAAAACGGAGCCACTGATAAAGCTGGATCAACCTTTGTAAGTGTCACTAGTGTAAGTGTCACTGGCAGCACTTGTTTAGATTGAGCCACCCAATGCTTGCTCTTGGACAGACCCTTGTGGCAGACAATGAGGACGCCCTACTCAGGGTTGCTGGCTGTCTTCTGCGGTTCTAAATCAGCCCGATCGTCAAAGACAACCACCTTTTCAGTGGGATCCACTAAGTGAGTTTGTTCCTGAAGAATTGCTTTGGTCTCGTTGGGATCAAAGGTTCGGCTGAATTGGGCTTGTAGTTGGGCGACTCGCGTTTCCGTGGATTTCAATTCCGCCTGAACTTCCTGGAGCTTGGCTTGCTGGACGCTGCGATAGGGAAGTAACTGAAATAAGGATGTAATCGCAACTGCCGAGATCCCAACATTCACTGATAGCTTAATCAGCGTCTCTGCTGCCATCAAGCGGTACATCCGCTGTTGCTGCCGTTGTCGAGCTTGAGGGTTAGGACGACGGGCGCGATCGGGCGATCGCCGAGGAGAGGGTTGAGATAATTGGTGCAGTGCGCTCATAAACCAAACAAATTCCTTTCAGGTAAGCAGACGACTTTCAGGCTGGATGCACTTTTATGGAGAACCTGAACCCCTCAGGATCCCTGCAATCGCCCCAGCTGATCATCCGAGTAGATGCATAGATGTCTGACTAGAAAATCAAATTCTTTCGGTCAAATCATCCGTATATCCACTCAACTTGCTGGTCGTTACAAGCAAGGGAACAAAAAACCTGTCTCGATAGTTTAGCCTAGTTCTTCCAAAATGATCGCCCAAGTTTGAGGGTGAAATTTTGCGAAAATCGACGACTAAATTACCGAGACAGGAGAAAAAGTATCAATCAACCTAGAACGCTGAAAAAATCAGTGATTACACCAATTTTTGCTGTCCTGTGGTGAATGATTTTAGTTTTTATAGAGTTCAGTAGAGAGGCGGAATGCCAAGATACCGGGGATCAAGGCAATGAACAGTGCCATCAATACTTGAGATTCAGACATTGCTATAACTCCTTATCAGGATTGGGATAATTCCTCACAGTTGATTAAACCCTAAGGGTTAGGGTCAGGGGAAAGTGTTTGTAACAAAAGGCAAAACTTAGGGGAAGCCAACCCAATATATTCCGGTGAGAGGGGCCAGTTTGACCGAGTCCCTTCGAGCCTAAGAAGAAGGGCATTTTGAAGAATTCACTCTATCTCCGAGACTGGCCTAGGATCGTCCGCGTCATGGTCGAGCCTGGGAGAATGTTAAGCTGTAGGGACAATACTAAGCTGTAGGGACAATAATCCGTTGATCCCTACTACGTTGATCCCTGTTGATCCCGCAACATTATGATCCCGCAATCGTTGGAAGTATGAGTGGGAAGTATGGCTAAGAAGTATGACTAAAAAGTTGCTGCTAGGTACTTTGACTAGATAAGTTTTACTAGGCAAGACAAGTTTTACTAGGCAAGACAGGTGTTCTAGGCAAGGAAGGTGGCAAGATGAAGAGGCAAAGCCTCCCCTTGGGCGGGATCAACTCCCTGTCACTGGCACTTGGCTAATCCTATCTAAAACGTATAATCCTGTAGGTCAAAGAGCGGGCAATGTTGGATTTTTTAGACTTTCCGTCGCATTTTAGTTTGCAAACACTAGCTTTACTACCCGTGTTGGTGGTGTTGGAAGCGGTTCTGTCTGCTGATAATGCGATCGCGCTTGCGGCTCTGACCCAAGGATTGCAGGATCCAAAGTTGGAACGTCGTGCCCTGAACATTGGTCTAATTTTGGCCTATGTGTTGCGGATGAGTTTGATTTTGGTGGCATCCCAGGTGGTGAACCAGTGGCAATTTGAACTGGCAGGGGCGCTGTATCTGTTGTGGTTGGTCTACCAATTTTTCACGTCCCCAGAGGATGAAGAGGGTGAGCACCATGGGCCACGCTTCCAAAATCTTTGGCAAGCGATCCCCGTGATTGCTTTTACGGATTTAGCCTTTTCCCTGGATAGCGTGACTACCGCGATCGCCGTTGCGCAAGATACTTGGGTGATTCTGCTGGGAGGTACGATCGGGATCATTGCCCTGCGCTTCATGGCGGGATTATTTATCAAGTGGCTGGAAGAATATACCCATCTGGAAAATGCAGGTTACATCACCGTAGCCTTTGTGGGGATTCGCCTATTGCTGCGGGTGGTGAATGACAGTTTAGTTCCCCCGGAATGGATTATGGTTGCCGCGATCGCAGTGCTATTCGCCTGGGGATTTTCGGAGAAAAAGCATCCAGCCCATGGAGATTTGCAGCCGTCAGTCACAGAGGCTGGATCTACAGGGGGATCTACGGGAAATGTATCTACGGAGAGTTTGCCTGGGGAAGGTCTTGCTAAGGATCTGGCTCAAGGGCTGCCCAATCCTGAAATTGAAAAGGTTGCGATCCCCGGTGGAACGGAGAAGGAACCTTCGGAAACTTCTTAGGGGGCAAGCGATCGCTTTCAGTTCGATCAGATTGTCTGCTTTAGCAAAAAAGCGATCGCGAAAACCGCGATCGCTTTTTGTTTGTAGGCCAATAGCGGTTGTATGCTAACAGCCCAGACTGTTAGTCAAAGACCACTAGTCAAAGACCACTAGTCAAAGACCACTAGTCAAAGACCACTAGTCAAAGACCACTAGTCAAAGGCCGTCATTCATCTATTCATACAACCAAGGCGAAATGGTAGGTGTCCAGGAAACCAGTTCTTCTTCCTTAAACCACAGGGCGATTTCCCGCTGAGCGGTTTCGATCGCGTCGGAACCGTGGATGATGTTACGGCCAATGTTGACCCCAAAGTCCCCACGAAGGGTACCCGGTTCAGCCGTCAAGGGGTTGGTGGCACCAATGATCTTCCGAGCCGCTGCAACAACGCCATCCCCTTCCAACACGATCGCTACGATCGGGCCAGAGGTGATGAATTCGACTAAGCCTGCAAAGAAGGGGCGCTCTCTGTGCACATCATAGTGACTTTCTGCCAGTTCCTTGCTGACGCTCATCAGCTTGAGCCCAACGAGCTTAAATCCTTTTTTTTCAAAGCGACCGATAATTTCCGACACGAGGCCGCGTTGTACGCCATCGGGTTTAACCGCGACAAATGTTCTTTCCATCTGCGTCTCCCAAGCAATTGAAGGAATCAATTATTTCCTAAAACAGATTAGCAGCTTGAGTGGGAAGGGATCAGGATTAACCCAGATTTTCCGTGGTCTTAAATCAACTTAGTTGGATACAGTGACGCCCAAGTCAAATGCGATAGACTGATTGGTTCAACGGGTCGTTTAGGGCAGAAGGAATAACCATGACAGGATTTGCGGCATCCTCCACTGAACCACAGGAACTGACAGAACAGGCGACTCAGCCACTGTCTCAATCGACCGTGTCTCAATCGACCGTGTCTCAACCGACCGTGTCTCAACCGAGTGCTCAAACTAGTTCCCCGTCCATGGCTCAACCTGTGGCTCTCTCCACTTCGCTAAAGTCCCACCCATCTGTGCCAGAACCGCAACTCCCAACAAATGCAGAGGCTTGGACGATCGAAGACAGTGAGGAACTCTATCGAATCCAGGGCTGGGGAGAGCCGTATTTTTCGATTAATGCCGCTGGCCATGTGGTGGTGTCGCCCAAGGGAATGCGGGGGGGATCGCTGGACTTATTTGACTTGGTTAATTCCTTACAGCAGCGGAATTTGGAATTGCCTTTACTCATTCGCTTTTCTGACATTTTGGAAGATCGAATTGAGCGACTCAACGGCTGCTTTGCTAAGGCGATCGCCCGGTATAGCTATCCCGGTGTGTACAAAGGTGTGTTTCCGGTGAAGTGCAACCAACAGCGCCACCTAGTGGAAACGTTGGTGAAGTATGGCAAGCCCTATCAATTTGGCCTGGAAGCGGGATCCAAGCCGGAACTCTTAATTGCCTTGGCTTCCTTGAATACGCCGGGAGCTTTGGTGATCTGTAACGGTTATAAGGATCGGGAATATATCGAAACCGCTATCTTGGCGCAAAAGCTGGGTAAAACGGCCATTATCGTGCTGGAACAGTTGGAAGAAGTGGCCTGCGTAATTGAAGCTAGCCACAGGCTGGGGATCAAGCCGATCGTCGGCGTGCGGGCCAAACTGAGTGCGAAGGGGATTGGGCGTTGGGGCACCTCGGCGGGCGATCGGGCCAAATTTGGCTTAACGATCCCGGAAGTGTTAACCGCCGTGGAACAGTTGCGGGAAGCGGGGTTACTGGAATCGTTGCAACTGCTGCATTTCCACATTGGCTCCCAGATTTCAGCGATTAGTGTCCTGAAGGAAGCCTTTCGGGAAGCGGGGCAGATCTATGTGGAACTGGCGCGTTTGGGGGCACCAATGCGTTACATCGATGTGGGCGGTGGCCTCGGGGTGGATTACGACGGCTCCAAGACGAACTTCCACGCCTCCAAAAACTACAACATGCAGAACTATGCCAATGACGTAGTGGCGGCCATGAAGGATGCCTGCACCCAAGCGAATATTCCAGTTCCAACGATCGTCAGTGAAAGTGGCCGTGCGATCGCCTCCCATCAATCGGTACTGGTGTTTGATGTGCTGGGATCCAGTGATGCTCCGGGCATGGACGTTGTCGATCCGGTGCAAGAAAGTGAACATTTAATCGTTCGCAACTTGTTTGAAACCTACGAATCCATTTCCCTAGACAACTTGCAAGAAGCCTACAACGACGCCACCCAGTTCAAAGAAGAGGCGGTGAGTCTGTTTGGCTTTGGCTACCTCAGTTTGCCGGAACGGGCGCGGGCGGAACGGCTGTATTGGTCCTGCTGTCATAAGATTCAAACTCTGATGCACCAGTTGGAGTTTGTGCCGGAGGAGTTGGAAGACCTGGAAAAAATTATGGCTTCCATCTACTACATCAATCTGTCTGTGTTCCAATCGGCCCCGGATAGTTGGGCGATCGATCAACTGTTTCCCATCATGCCGATCCACCGCTTGACGGAGGAACCGACTAAACGGGCAACGTTGGCGGATTTGACCTGTGATAGCGATGGCAAGATTGACCAATTTATTGATCTGCGGGATGTGAAGTCGGTGTTGGAACTTCACCAGTTGCAACCGGAGCAGCCCTATTACCTAGGCATGTTCCTGAACGGAGCCTACCAGGAAATCATGGGTAACCTGCACAACCTGTTTGGGGATACGAACGCGGTGCATATCCAACTCACCCCTAAGGGGTTCACGATCGAGCATGTGGTGAAGGGTGACACGATGAAGGAGGTGTTGGGCTATGTGCAGTACGACAGTGAGGATCTGATTGAAAGTATCCGCCAGCAAACGGAGGTGGCGATGGAAGATGGCAAGATTTCCCTTCAGGAATCGCAAATGCTGTTGCAGCATTATGAGCGGTGTTTGAGTGGGTATACCTATTTGTCTTCGTTGTAGTTGGGTTTTCCTGCACGGAGAGGGTGGTGTACCAATTGGGGTTCGGGGTGTGGCGCGATCGTCGGGGCTGCTTCGCAGCATGGATTTGTGATGTGGCGCGATCGTCGGGGCTGCTTCGCAGCGAAGATCGGGGAACTTCTCCCCTCAAGGCAGTTTGCTCTGGCAGAGCGTCAGAGAAACTACCTTGCCCCCTGACATGTCAGGGGACTCTACTCCCCCGACACCCCCCGAAAGTGAATTCTCCATTTTACGGACAGGGGATCTGTGAGTGACAGGTTTGTTGATTGCACTCCCATCATCAGACTTTGCCTGCTTGCAGGAAATCGAAAACTTTGTGGGCCATTTCTAATTTGCTGCACGGTTCGATCGCGACTTGGTGGCCCGATCGATCGCAGATGACGGCTTGATTTTGGTCTGTGCCAAAGCCGCTATTGGGTTGATCGATCGGGTTGGCGACGATCGCGTCGAGTCCTTTGCGGTGCAATTTTTCCAAGGCGGGGGTGACGTAATCTCCCGTCTGAGCCGCAAAGCCGATCAGGCGTTGCTGGGGTTGTTTCCGTTGGGCTAACCCGGCGGCAATGTCCGGTACTGCGATCGTGGGAATGGCCTTGGGTAACTCGGCCTTGGGGAGTTTGTAATCTCGGTACTCCGCAGGTTTCATATCAGCAACCGCTGCACAAAGAATAATCCAATCGGCCTGGGGCAGTTCCTGCTGCATGACGGCTTCCATTTCTGCTGCGGAGGGCGTCACTAACACCTTGGCCGATTTCAGCAACACCAGATTGACCGTGCCGGAACCGTAGACAAAGGTGACCTGGGCACCGCGATGGAGGGCGGCCAAGGCTAAGGCGGCTCCCATTTTTCCCGTGGAAGGATTTCCCAAGAACCTGACGGGATCGAGGAATTCCCGCGTCCCCCCTGCACTGATTAAAATTCGCTTACCCGATAAATCGCACCGACCTCGGGTATACAGCAAGGATTGGATCTGGGGTAACAGTTCCTCCGGTTCCGCCATGCGCCCCATGCCCACCCGATCGCAGGCCAGCAGTCCCGCCCCCGGATTGGCGGCATGGTAGCGGGGATCTTGGAAGAGTTGCTGCCAGTTGCGTTGGACTGCCCGTTGTTCCCACATATCCGTATTCATCGCCGGAGCCAGCAGCACAGGACAGGTCGAGGCCAAAACGGTATTGGTCAGTAAGTTATCCGCCAGTCCGTAGGTGAGCTTGCCCAAGGTATTGGCCGTCAGCGGCATCAGGACAAACAGATCGGCCCACTCGCCCAATTCGATATGTAAGGGGCGGCCCTGGTTGGGTTGCCAGAAGTCGCGATCGGTATAGGCGGGATGGCGGCTCAGGGTGGCAAAAGTGAGGGGCGTGACAAACTGCTGGGCTGCTTCGGTGAGGATGACGCGCACCTCTGCCCCAGCTTGGGCTAAATGAGAAACAACTTGGCAAGCTTTGTAGGCAGCAATCCCGCCACCAATACCAATGAGAATATGCTTTCCAGCCAGCATGAGGTTTTCTCCCAAAACAAAAGGGTGTTACGCACACCCTTTCTGTAAACCTTTTAATCTTGATGGGTTATACCAAATTGATCGATCAATGCTATAGATTCGATCCCCCTAGCCCCCCTTATTAAGGGGGGAATTCAGCCAGTTTTTTTCAAAGTCCCCCTTAATTTTTCAAAGTCCCCCTTATTAAGGGGGATTTAGGGGGATCGTTCTGGCTTGCAATTACGAATTAATTGAATATTGGAAACCGATCGAACACCAGTCAATGACTAGGACTCATCAAAGGCTTCCAGATCCAGCAAATACATATAGGGTTCCACTAGCTCCGGTTTTTGGAAGGCGATCGCGCGCATGAGATGCCAATCATTCAGGCAATCAAACACACTTTCGTAATCATCCTGTTCCAGTCGCACTGCCAGTTCTGCTACATCTTCTTCTGTCAACTGGGTGACATCCATTGTTTCGAAATTGACCGTCGCCATTGCCGTCACCTCCCTCGCAACCGATGCCTCTACGTTAACCAACCCAAGGGTTATCGGCATTACCCCTCTGAGTAAATTTTATGCGATGTTTTTGTATCCTGGTGAACTTTAACGGAAGGTTGATAAATGGTTACTCAACGATCGTGTGGGAATTGGGAGATCGCTCCCCAGCCCTAACCCAGAATTTGCTGAATAAAGGTTTGCATCCGATCGAGGACTGGATTGGACACTTCGTGCCCCATCGTGGCAAATTCTTCGTACTGTAACTTGACCCCTGCTTCCAGTAGGCGATCGCGGGTTTCCTGGGCAGCGGCAAGGGGGACGACGTTGTCCATCTGACCGTGCACCATCAAGGTTTTAGGCGGATGGGTTAGCGTAGGAATGGGGCCGTGGCGATAGCCGCTGAGAACCATACACCCTGCGAGCGGCAACTCCAAACCAACTTCGATCGTCATGGCTCCCCCCTGGGAAAAGCCACCCAAAATCGTGCGTTCTAGGGGGACCCCGGTGGTGGTGGGTAAGGTTTGCAGCCAGTTCAATAGGCGCGATCGGCTGTTTTGCAGGTCGGCTAAATGCGCCCATTCTCCGGTGAAATTAAAGGTTTCAGGAAAGCCGTACCACATCTTGCCAACGGGATTGAAGGGATGGGGAAAGGGCGCATCGGGCAGCAGCAGTTGATAGTTGGGAATGTCCAGCAGGCTGGTAAAGTAGGCGGCATCTTCGGCGTTGGCTCCCCAACCGTGCAGCACCACGATCGTGCCTGTAGGGGATTGTCCCGACTTGGGTGGAATTGTAATGACTTTTAGGGTCATAACCGGAGTCAAATAATTAAGTCAAATAGGAATGGCGAGTCTGGCGGCAGGTGTTCTTGCAGAGAATGACCGGCCCCATTCATTCAATCACACTTTCGAATTATCGAACGATCGCGGCAAACCGCTGCATGATCTCTAGGCCGATCGGCGTTTCCTGGATGCTGTGGTAAATCTCATCGGCGTTAAATCCTTCTGCTTGGAGTCCTTCTCGGGCGTATTCTGTGTAGGCTTGGGTAATGTGACGATCGAATTCCGGATGAAATTGGGTGCCCCATACCACTTCCCCGTAGCGGAAGGCTTGATTCTCTGCCATGGCGCTGGAAGCTAACCATTCCACCTGCTCCGGCAGTTCCAAAACCGCTTGACGGTGACTCAGTTGTACCGCGATCGTGTCCGGTAAACCCCGGAATAAGGGATCAGTCTGCGCGGCGGGTTGTAAGGTCACCGCGATCGTGCCCACTTCCCGACCCTTCGGATTAAAATCAACTTTCCCGCCCAGGGCATAGGCAAGCAATTGATGGCCGTAGCAAATCCCGATCGTGGGAATTTGCTTTTCGGCTACGATTTGTAGCCATTCTGCGGTGTATTCGCTCCAGTCGCGATGTTCTGTGACCATTGCATGGGATCCAGTAATCGCAACGCCATTAATCTGATGGTATTCAGGCAATTCCTCCCCCTGACTCACATCGACGACGATGACTTCGTGGTTAGCCATTCCCATGGCATCAATAATCCATTGTTCAAAGTCTCCCCGCTGCTCCCGCAGATCGGCCATTGTGGTTCCTGTCTTAATCACCAACAGTTTGGACATTGCTCTTATCCGAATTGACTTCACATGCTATGGACTTCATACTCCATTAACTGCACACCCTCAGGCTGATCCATCAGGTTGCAAGGAATGGGCTGAGTCGGTTGGATCGCCTGTTCGACCCTGTCCCCTCTGTCCAGTCAAGGCTGAAAAGCTGATAGGCCACTAGAGTAACGTATTTCTACGATCGGGTTTGGTAGGATGAAATGCAGATTGACCAGAATCCCTATTTCCTCCTGTCTTAAAAAAATCCTGGGCGAAAAGTTTTATGCTGAAATCCGTTTTTCTGTTGGCTTCCATGGCCTCTTGGCTCATTGTGGGGGCAGCCTTGATTTACCTCTCTCCCGTGATCGCCCACAACCTTACCCAGTCGGAACTGACAGCCACTTGGATGGGGACGCTGCAACGGGGGGGGTACTATCCCAACCTGGCGATCGGGGTCGGTGGACTGATGGCGGTTATTGGCACGGTGCTGTCGATCGTGGGGAATTTCAACCTCAAGCAAGAGCCGCAGGACTAGAAGCCACTGATGAACGAATCAACCCATCAACCCTTCCCCCCGTTCCCCAAACCCTGTACCCTAGTTCCTTGTTGAACCTGCAATGAAAGGAACCCATCATGGCACGTCTGGCCCTCTTGAGTGTCTCGGATAAAACCGGGCTGGTTGAGTTTGCGACCCAATTGGTGAACGAATTTGGTTTCGATATCATCAGTAGTGGTGGCACTGCGAAAACCTTGAAGGAGGCTGGACTGCCGGTTACGAAAGTGTCTGATTACACAGGGTCGCCGGAAATTTTGGGGGGGCGGGTGAAAACTCTCCATCCTAAAATTCACGGCGGCATCCTGGCTCGACGGGATTTGTCCGATCATGTTGCGGATTTGGAGGCTAATGGCATTCGCCCGATCGACCTTGTGGTGGTTAACCTCTATCCCTTTGAACAAACGATCGCGAAACCCGGCGTCACGCTGGAAGATGCGATCGAACAGATTGACATCGGTGGCCCTGCAATGGTGCGGGCATCGGCGAAAAACCACGCCCACCTGACGATTTTGACCAATCCGGCCCAGTACGCTACCTATTTAGAAGAATTCCGCAGCAGCCAGGGCAACGTCTCCCTGCAATTCCGCCAAAAATCAGCCCTCGCAGCCTTCCAACACACCGCTGCCTACGATCGCGCCATTTCCACCTACCTAGAGCAGCAAATTACCGAAGCGAGCGAATCGCCGTTGCCACAAACCTTCGCGATCGCAGGGCAGCAACTCCAAGCCCTCCGCTACGGCGAAAATCCCCACCAACCCGCCGCCTGGTATCAAACCGGAGCAACCGCAACGGGCTGGGCAGCGGCTACTAAGTTACAAGGGAAGGAACTGAGTTACAACAATTTAGTTGATCTAGAAGCGGCTCGTCGGATCATTACTGAATTCGTGGATGCCGATCCTGCGGCAACGATTATTAAACACACGAACCCCTGTGGTTCAGCCATGGGCTCTACGATTCTCGAAGCCTACACCAAAGCCTTTAATGCGGATTCCACCTCTGCTTTTGGTGGTATTGTTGCGCTGAATCGTTCGATCGATGCTGCTACGGCTAACGAATTGACGAAAACCTTTCTCGAATGCGTTGTTGCTCCGGGTTGTGATGCCGATGCCCAGGAGATTCTAGCGAAAAAGGGAAATGTGCGCGTTCTTGTCCTACCCGATCTGCGGGGTGGTTCGGACTATCTGGTGAAAGATATTGCGGGTGGTTTCCTAGTCCAAGCGGCTGACACGATCGTGGCCAATCCCGCTGACTGGAAAATCGTGACGGACAAACAACCCACGGAAGCGGAACTGCAAGAGTTGCTCTTTGCCTGGAAGATTTGTAAGCATGTTAAGTCCAATGCGATCGTCGTTGCCAAGGATCGCACCACGATCGGAGTGGGCGCGGGGCAAATGAATCGCGTCGGCTCCGCAAAAATTGCCCTAGAACAGGCGGCTAATAAAGTCCAGGGTGCTGTGTTGGCGAGTGATGGATTCTTCCCCTTTGATGATTCCGTGCGCACGGCGGCAGCGGCAGGCATTACGGCGATCGTGCAGCCGGGGGGCAGTATGCGCGATCAGGATTCGATCAATGCTGCTAATGAGTTAGGGATTGTTATGGTGCTCACGGGAATTCGCCACTTCATGCACTAGTCTTGATGCACTCATGCACTACTCTTGATGCACTGGAGGTTACTACGCTATTGCTTAGCACATCGCTAAAAGCATCAATCTCCTAGTCCTGTAGGCAATCCAATCAACAACTCCATCAGCAATTGAGCCACTCCGCAGATTTTGTCAGCAGAGTGGCTCAATTTTTTATCTAATTTTTGCGAACTGCCAATATCTATGCACCAAAAAGTGCCCCGATCGATTTGCCCATATTAGAGGGCTGCATCGCATCCAAAGCGGCAGTCGGTTCAAAACCGCAATGTACCATGCAATCTTGGCATTTGGGATTGTTGCTCTTGTTCCCGTACTGATCCCAGTCCGTTGTCTCGATCAATTCCTTAAAGGTTTTGACATGACCTTCATTCAGCAGATAACAGGGTTTCTGCCAGCCCAAAACGCTGTAGCTCGGGCTACCCCAAGGCGTACAAGCGTAGTCCTTTTCCCCAGTTAGGAAATCCAAAAAGAGCGGACTCAGATTGAAGCTCCACTTCGGCTTTTTGCCCGTTTTGTACGGCGCAAGGATTTCCCGGAAAAGCGCCTTGGTTTGTTCCCGTTTGAGGAAGTGTTCCTGATCCGGTGCCCACTCGTAGCTATAGCCCGGTGAAATCATCATGCCATCGATGTTCAGGTCGCTCAGGAAGTCAAAAAAGGCGTGCATTTCCGGGGGATTAGTCCCTTCAAACACCGTGGTGTTCGTGGTGACGCGGAAGCCTTTGCGCTTGGCCGCTTTGATGGCAGCAACGGCAGTGTCAAAGACGCCCTTGCGATCGACGCATTTATCGTGGAGATCCCGCAGGCCATCCAGGTGCACGCTGAAGGTCAGATAGGGAGACGGGGTAAATTTATCCAGGCTTTTTTCCAACAAAATGCCGTTGGTGCAGAGATAGACAAACTTCTTGCGGGCCACCAGACCCCGGACAATTTCATCGATTTGGGGATGGAGCAACGGTTCACCACCGGGAATGGAAACCACCGGGGCACCACATTCGTCAACTGCGGCAAAACATTCCTCTGGAGAAAGATTTTGCTTCAAAATATGAGCAGGATGTTGGATTTTCCCGCATCCAGAGCAGGCAAGATTGCACCGAAAAAGCGGCTCCAGCATCAGCACGAGTGGAAACCGCTTCCGTCCTGAGAGTCGTTGTTTTACGAGATACGACCCGACCGCGATCGCTTGTTGCAGTTGAATAGCCATAGGGATTTTGTCTGGTTCTCCTCACGGGTTGACCTCTAGTACCTAGCGCGTCGATTTCCCTAGTCATGCAACGCCAAAACGCTGCAATCCTTTAAGAGGAACTCATACAACGAAGGGCGGAGATCATTTCGATAAGATCCAGTCTACGCGATTTCCTCAGGGATCCAGGCAGGGATTTTGGATTCTTGAAAAATTGGCTGAATGTTTGGGTTCGTGCATCAGAATTCCTTTATTTTCGCCATAGATGCCTACAAATTATCGAAAATCGTTGATCAGGCCGATTCAAGCGGTTGGATCGCCGTTAAAAATTACTGCAAAATCTACTGCAAATGTGAGACAATCTTTAGCGGCAGAAGGGGAGGATCAGCTTCTACTCCATGAAACATGGGATGGAAGACAGGGTTCGATCGGCCATTGGGAAAAGGAGCAGCCGTTAAACCGCATGGTGTGAGCAGTATGAATTTTCCAGTCACACAATGGACAACGCGAACCTTCGGAAAGGATGCTGCTGTCAGTCCTCTAACCCATCCTCTAACCAACCCTCTAACCTGTGCAGAGTATTTTGCAGGAATTGGCTTGGTGCGATTGGGTCTGGAGCGGGCGGGCTGGAAGGTGGTATTTGCCAACGATTGCGCCCCGGATAAGTTTGAGATGTATTCGGCGTTTTTTGGAGAAGCCAGTCACCATTACCGGGTACAAGACATTTTTTCCGTGTGCCATTCTGAGATTCCCAGTACGGTGCTCGCAACGGCATCCTTTCCCTGTAGTGACTTGTCGATCGCAGGAAAACTGAAGGGTATTCGCGGCCCCTACTCCAGTGCATTTTGGGGGTTTACGCGGATTCTCCGACAGCAAGTCCAGCGGCCCCGCTTAGTGCTGTTGGAAAATGTCATGGGTTGGTTGATTGCCAACGGAGGCAAGGACTTTCGGGCGACGATTCAGGAGTTGAATCAGTTGGGCTATGCCTGTGATGTGTATGCGATCGATGCGGCCCATTTTTTACCCCAGAGTCGGCCCCGTGTTTTTGTGGTTGGGATGTATGTGGGGGAGCGGGGGGCTGGCAATGCTAACCTGGGGACGTTTATCCGACGATCGCCTTCGTTGCGCACCCTGGCCCTCGATCGGGCGATCGTGGCCAACCGAGATCTACAGTGGCATTTTCTGGAGGTGCCTGCCCTGCCCGAACGGGTGATGACGGGGTTAAGTTCTGTCGTGGAACTGTTATCCGAGGCGGACGATCGTTGGTGGAACCCGACGGAAGTGCAACGGCATTTAAAAATGATGTCACCGCTGAATTTAGACTATCTACGGCACTTACAGAATGGGCCGGATTATTCCTACTGCGCGATGTATCGGCGGGTGCGCAAGGGCCATCAGCGGGCGGAACTGCGTAAAGACGGGCTGGCAGGCTGTCTGCGCACGATTCGCGGCGGTAGCAGTCGGCAAATGCTGGTACGGGCAGGGCAGGGAAATATTAAAATGCGAGTGATGACCGTGCGGGAATATGCCCGGTTGCAGGGGGTTCCCGACAGCTATCCCTTACCACGACAAAGTAATCGGGCCTTGACGGGCTTTGGGGATGCGGTCTGTGTGCCAGTGATTACGTGGATTGCTGCAAATATTCTGAATCCGCTAGTTCGATCGATGTCGGTGCATACGCCAGTTTACCTGCCATGATGGTGAGCAGGAGAGTCCCCTGGGTTTTGACAAAGCTATAGGTAACGGAACGGCGAAAGCGTTGCCGACCTGCCGTTTGATAGTTTTGTTGTAGTTCCGGTAACCAGCGATCGAAGGTAGCTTGCAGCTTGCCCTGGGAGACCAGCCACACTTCGACCTGCGTATAGGCTTCATTTCTCGTCACAAACACATGATCCACTGCTTGATCATTCGCCAGTTTATTTAAACCCTGGTGGCGATGGTATTGGTATTCAAAATTGCCCCCAATGACCGCAGACTTGACTTCGTAATGCATCAAATCCGCGCCGCCGGTTCCGTTGGCCCGATCGTTCAGGAGAATGGCTGCAAACACTTCCCAATCCTTGGAACTCACGCTCCCTTGCATCGTAAATCCATAGGTTTTGTAAACCTTAGCCTTTTTCTGACTGGATTGAAGAATGAAGGTGCGATAGAACTGGTAGGCGTTTTGGGGATGCAAACTTAGCACAACAGAACAATGAAAGAAAATTCAACGCTGAACGCTGGGTTCAATCGTGAAAAGTAATCAAAGCACTAGTGATGGAAGGGAATTAACAATAACGGCATGAGACAGACGATCGTCCAACCTAGCGATTGCCAATCCCAACCCAGAAGATCGACCGAAGGGCTAAAGAGTGCCTCAATCCGTTCACTCAAGCGATCGTGCAGAATTTCGCCATTCAAGGCTGCGCCAAATTCTGGCTGCTCCATCGGGGCTCGCACCAGAGTGACCAATGATTCTGCCAACAGTAAAGGATCCACCTGTTGCGCCGCCCAGGCATCGGCTCGCAATTCCCGCAGCGTCAGCAGTTCCAGCCACAATTCCTGGGTCTTGGGCAACCAAATCGTTAGTCGCCGTAACCAACCCAGCCAAAAGAACCAAAAGGTGTCGCGGTAGTGATGGTGGGCCTGTTCGTGGGTCAGAACCGCTTCTAAGTGCTCCGCATCCAACGTGGCTAAAATCCCTTGGCTCACCACGAGTTCAGGATTCCATAGGCCAATTTGGGCAATGAACGGCAAAGGGGTTTCCAACAGCCACGCGGGCCGATCGTGCACCGTGGTGGGTTGGTTTTGCCGTAGGTTATGCAGCGTGCGCTGGGCATTGATCCAGAGAGCCAGCATGATCGCGATCGCGGCTAGTCCAAATCCCACCGCGATCGCATAGCTGACCCAGCTTTCCTGGTGGTGCATCATGGATCCGAATGGCCCCATCCAGAGAATGGCGATCGCACTACTGAGCAGCAGCAGCGGTGGCAGCAGGAACGCTACTAGGGAACGATGCCAACGGTAGTCGCTTAACTGGGCGGTGGGTTGCCAGCACAGGCGGATGAGTACAGCACTGGTGAGCGTTGCCCCCAACAAAAGTTCATGCATGACTATCCCTCCCGTTGTTGCCGAATTTCCCGCAGCCGTTGGGCGATCGCATCCAGCTTTTCCAAGCTGGTTTGATCCAGTTCGTCAGCAAAGGCCGCCACCATATCCACATTGCCCACGGAGAGGAAGCGGTTGAGTTGCTCGTAGGCTTGCAGCGATCGGGCCTGCTCTCGGGTAATTAGGGCTGACCAGACGTGAATTTTGTTGTCTTTTTTGCAGGTCAGCCAACCTTTATTGGTCAGTCGTTTCAGTACCGTCGTGACGGAGGTGTAGGCCAATTCGCGATCGGGGTCCTTCAAGATGCGTTGATGCACATCTTTAACCGTTGCCGTCCCCAAATCCCAAACAATATTGAGGATCTCTTGTTCCAGTGGGCCGAGGGACAGTTGGCGAGGTCGGTAATTGGGCAAACCCGTCATAACTTTGTTCAGGGGTAGTTTGGTTTAGGGGTCGTTCGGGAGTGAATGCAATTGGACATTCAATCATTTATCGATCGTCAATCATGGGTGAATCAATCAATTGGGCTACGTAAGGTTTGGCTCGGAATCCAGCGGAGTGATAGCTTCTTTTTAGAATATCTCAAGATCTCAAGCAGAGTCGTTAAGAATCCCTTTAGGAACCCCCAGGTTTCCGCTAATCCCATGCCATAATCCAAGCATTTACCCCCCTTGCTTATTTGTTTGAGGAGCTTGATAAAATGTCAATGAACCATCTATTTCGTTGGGGCCAGTCCGCAATGGCGATCGTGGCGGTGACCCTAGCGTCTACGAGTTTTGCCCCCTCGGCTCAGGCTCAAGGAATTTCAGGACAATGCCGAGCCATCAAACAACAAACTGCCGTTTTTAAAGATCGCTCTTCGACCAGTGCGGCCCTTGTCATTCTCAAGGCCGATGCCAAAGTCACGTTAGCTGAAGATGCAGCGCAGGATGGTTTAATTGCCGTCAGCGCACCGACGAAAGGCTTTGTGCAAACTGCTAACCTCAAAATGTGTCCTGGTAAGCCTCCCGTCAAGCCCGTCGAGGGTTCCTGCCGGGTGGTGACCCAAAAGCTGGGTCTCATTGTCCGGAAAGAACCCATGTCTGCCGATGTGGTGGGCGGGGTTGCCATGAATGAAAAAATTACCCTTGCCAGCCCTGCGGAAATGAAAGAGGCCAGCGATGGTCGGACTTGGGTGAAGATTGTGAAGCCCCTCGAAGGCTGGGTCTCCGAAGGGTTTACGGGGGCACCGTTTAAGAACTTCGAAGCTTGTAAATAGGCTTGTCAAGAGATCTGTGGCAGCACTTGCCTACGGGAGGTAGGAAAAAGCGCTAGATCATGGCGTCATGAACAGGGTATCGGAGCGATCGATGCCCTGTTTTTGCTGCAAGCGTTCTAGGGGCTGTGACCCTAGCTTTTACTGTAACCCCAGCTTCTACAATGGGAAGTTAGTCTTGGATGGCACCCATGGAACGTCAGCAGCAACGTCAGCAGCTTCGCCTTTTGTTATTACAAATTCGAGATCAGCCACGGGTGCGGGCGGAAGAAATTGCTAGTTTTGCGCGCTATACCGGGCTAGAACAGAGCCAGATTGATATTTTGAATGTCTTTGATACGCCGGAGTTTCCTGCCAGTGCTGCCGATGGCTACGATGGGTTATTTGTCGGTGGGGCGAGTGAGGCCAGTGTGTTGGAGCCGGAAATCTATCGATTTTTACAACCGAGCCAGCAGTTATTGCTGCGCTGCTTAGAAATCGAAATGCCCGTTTTTGCCTCCTGTTTTGGGTTTCAGTTAGCAACGGTGGCCCTGGGTGGGACGATTATCCGGGACGATCGGGATTTTGAGATGGGAACGATTCCGATTCAATTAACCGAGACAGCTTCCCAGGATCCACTATTTCACGATGCTCCCGATCCCTTTATGGCCGTGGCGGTGCATCGAGAACGGGCGATCGTGGCTCCGGAAGGTTGTCAGCCGCTGGCCTATACGTCCGCCTGTTGCCATGCCTTTCGAGTGGAGGGCAAGCCGTTTTGGGCCTTTCAGTTTCATCCAGAGGTCGATCGGGCGACGTTGGTGCAGCGACTAACGATCTACAAGCAAGCCTATACGGACAATGATGATCACCTACAACAGGTGCTGGATAGCGCGGTGGAAACGCCGGATTCTAACGACTTTTTGGCGAAGTTTGTCGATCGCATCCTGTTGGATCGATCGGGGCATTAAGGCAGTTTGCGATGAGTCTTTTCGAGCAAGGTTTGCAGCCAACGTCTGAGCGCATCTCGGTGATTATTCCAACGCTCAATGAAGCCGTTTGTTTGGGCAAAACGTTAGAGATTCTACAAGCAGCTTCGACTCAGGATATCGAAGTCATTGTGGTTGATGGGGGGAGCACCGATCGTACGGTGGAAATCGCTCAGGCAGCGGGTTGCAAGGTGATTCGATCGACTCCTGGACGGGCACAACAAATGAATATGGGAGCCGCGCAGGCATCCGGAGAAATTTTGTTATTTCTCCATGGCGATACTCAATTGCCGCAACAGTTCGATCGCCTCATCTGCGAAACCCTCGATCGAAAATCTGTGATTGCTGGAGCCTTTGAGTTGAAAATTGAGGGATCACAGTGGGGGCTGCGCTGGGTGGAATGGGGGGTGAAATGGCGATCGTCCATGTTTCAACTGCCCTATGGTGATCAAGCGCTGTTTCTCCGGGCTGACCTTTTCCGTAATCTGGGAGGCTTTCCAGCGTTGCCCATTATGGAAGATTTTGTCTTGGTGCGGCAATTAAGAAAGCGAGGACGGCTCGCGATCGTCCCCGCATCTGTGCTTACCTCAGGCCGCCGCTGGCAGACCCTTGGCATTCTTCAAACAACGCTCTGGAATCAAGTCATGATTCTGGGCTTTTATCTAGGCATTCCGCCGGAACGCCTGAAAGCTTGGTATCGACGCGATCGATCCCGGCGCGATGCAGATCATCCGGGGGGCTGAACGGTTCTAACTTGAGGTGCATCCTGACCCGGATCCCCTTTATCCCCCTTTTCACCGGGTGGGCCTTGGACGCCGGGATCCCCTTTCTCACCAGGAGGCCCTTGGATCCCTTGGGTGCCCGGATCGCCCTTCTCACCCTTGACTCCGGGTTGGCCCCGATCGCCCTTTGGCCCCCGAGGTCCCGGATCCCCTTTCTCACCCTTTTCCCCTTTTGCGGTAGGGGTTGTCTGAATTGTAGTTTCCAGTTGAGTGAGCTTGTTGCTTAGTGCATTGAATTCCGCTGTGATGCGATCGCAGGTGGTTTCCCGCATGGCTAAAGGATGGGTGGATGATTTACTGAATATCTGTGTTGCCACGGCTGCACTACCCAGTAATCCATTGAGTAACCCATAGGCCATTACGCCTACGACTGCAAAATTTGCGATAAGAGTACCCCAGTGTCCTTGTTCGACGTGATAGTTGAGGTATTGCACATAATCTCGACCCACTTGAATCAAATCATGGCCTGCTGAACCAGATTGATTTGTTTTAGATAGGTTATCAGGTTCGTTATGATTAGCATTGGGGGGATTGTTGTCATTCATGACTGACTCCCGTTAGATTAATTTATAATTAGCGATTCCATAGGTTAAGAATTCTCTTAATTAAGAACTCTCTTAGCTAAGAATTGGGTAGAGGTACTTCAGATTGGCACCTCTACCGCTGATTTTCCTTGCATGATCTATTTTTAGTGAATTGCTTGACCGGCGAACAGAGTTGTCAGTCAGCCAAGAACTAGAACAGATTACCGTTTTGCGTAGATAGAGCTTAGAGTTTAGAGAGATTAGAGTTAAGAAAGAGTTACGAAATATTGGAGTTAAGTGATTAGGATACGATCGCGGTTCAGCTGCTGCCAGCTTCACGCTTTTCATTTCAACTATTTCCCCTGCTCGATCGCGGTGGGCGATGGATTGGCAGGCGCGGTTGGGGTATTGTTAGATTTCGGGAAGACTCCCATATAAACCCCCAAGGCTAGCCCACCCAATGCGATAATTTCAAACACAAGCAGTACCACATTGAACTGAGTAGACTTTTGGGTGTTTTGAATATAGTCATGACCCACTTGGGTCACGTCCCCATCAACATTGTTTGCAGTTTGGGAATGGGGCTTAGGGTGGGACGACATACCAGTGACCCTCCAGATAGATATTTAGGTTAGAGTTAGATTAGGTTTGCTTAGAATAGATTTAGGTTTCTGAGCTTAAAATTATGCAGATTTCACTGTGATTTTTGCTGGAATGATGAGGCGGAATTCTAGGTGAAGCCAGCCTGGAACCGTCCAGCACCCCTAACTACATCAATCCTAGGGACAATTCCGTAAATTCCACAGTACCCGATCGGGGAATTTCTCTTATCATACAAACCCTGCTTTCGGAACTGTGGTGGGATTAACGAACTGTTATAAACGCATTCAGTAATGTAGTGACGGGAAAAGTCAGTCGTCCTAGATTAAAAATTAGCCTTACTCCATCACTTCCCATCGATGGTTTAACCCAATTGCCCAACGCGCCCTCATTCACTAACCGATATTATTTGTCTGTGGGCTCGGGATCTAAAAGATAGGTCGGCAAACCATCGATCGTCCGCTGATTTTTCTCTGTCCAGTACTGATGTAAACCCTCTGTTCCTTTTTTCTCAGCCCAATGGATTAAGGACTGGCGCTCTCCCTGGTACTCATACAACGGGACACCCATGCCGCAGGAAGTTTGCACAGACTCGATCGTCAATTGAATAATCTGCCGGGTGCCGGGAACGGTGGGGAAATGCTCCATCAGCCTCGGCCAATGGGCATCCCGAGGTCGTACCACCTGCCCCGTGCCATACAGGCGCAAAATCCACGGCTTTTCAGTAAAACTGCAAAACATGATGGTCATGCGCCCATTTTCAATCAGGTGGGCGCTGGTTTCGTTGCCGCTGCCTGTGACATCTAGATAGGCTACGGTGTGGGCATCCAGAATCCGAAAAGTATCAATCCCCTTGGGAGAGAGATTAATTCGGCCTTGGTGAGGAGCTGTCGCTGTGAAAAAAAGATGCTGTTGCTGAATAAAATCTTGCAGTTCTTCAGTCAGCTCGGGATAAAACTTTGCCATGGTCAAGAGGTTGGAAGTGCAGAGTATAAGCGTAATGGAGCGTGGTACAAGCAGAAATTTGCCAGAGATGGCCCGATCGTCCGGATGGGCGATCGACCGCTATGAATCGTAAAAGCATCGTAGATCTACTGAGATTAGATCGGTAAGGCCGCAGTGACAACGCTTTCCATAACAATTATTTACCTTCAAATAATTGTCCTCAGAGATTTAATTGACCGATCAAAAAGAATCTGCTGACAAACTCAAGCTTGAAAGTGTCTAGTTGAAAGTGTCTAGTTGAAAATTTCTAGTTGAAAATTTGCATAAAGACGCCTCCCTAGCTCTAATGGAAATGAGACCGAATCCTACGATCACGCACCTTGAGGCTTGGCTGTTAATTAATTAGGCGTTGCGTTCTTCTGAAAATGCGAGTCATGGACATGCGATTTATGAAAATGCCATTCGTTGCAATTTGCCTGGTCGGAGCCGTAGTTCCGTGGATAGCGCCTGCCTTGGCTCAGTCGGATCTGTTGCGGCGGGGTGAAGTCTACAAAGTCGTCAACACGGTGCAGTTGTTGCCCAACAATCGTCCCGCCCGCAAAGCCTCGCTTCGGGATGTGCTGGCCCCTCGGGATGCCGTCAAAACGGGAAACCAGTCTCGATCGGAGTTGCTATTTAACGAAGGATCCCTCGCTCGCATCGGTTCAAACTCAATCTTCCGATTTACACCGGGAATGCGTAGTTTTTATCTGCGCCATGGCACTGCGCTTATTCTCAGCCCATCCCAGTCGATCGCAGCGGCTACCCAGGTGGAATTTCCTGGAGGCACAGTGGCTACCTTGCCCCCTGGGGATGGCACCGCCGTATCACCTGACCAACTGCAAATGGCCATGCTGATGGTGGTGGATGGCTCTAATCCGGAAAATCCCAAAGTCCAAATTCTTGCTTTGGCAGATATTGATCTAAAAATTACCAATATTAAAGGGGAAACCATCATCCTCAAGGGCGGTGAAATGCTGATGATTACCAACGGCAATTTCAGCCCAATTACGACGATTAATCTCAAGCTGTTGTATGGCTCGACGAATTTGGCCTTAGGTTTGGGCGAAGGCGATCGTCATACCACGGCGATCGCGGCTGAAGCGTTGGAAATTCAGAAGACGTTGAACTTAATTCGGCCTTCCACCTTGGCGGTTTTACGGCGACAGGCCGCAGTGGCGAAATCGCAAATTGAAGGCTTGTGTACGTTAAACGCTCGGGGCAATGCCAGTACCCTAGCCACCAACTGCATCACAACCACCACCGATGATCCCCTCTCGACCTACCAAAATAATCGGGATGTGACCACCGATCCCCCCCCTCGCGAACAGCCTCCGGTCATCGATCAACCCCCGCCAACGCCGCCTACTACTCCCCCGACGATACCGCCCGTCACACCGCCCATCACGCCGCCCACCACTCCCCCCACGACTAATCCCAACGTAACGGTGATTCTGGTGCCGCAACCCCAGCCGACGAACAATACCAATAACCAAACTCCAGTCATTCGCTAGTTCGCAGTGGGTTGCTTTGCCCTCCTGCCCCCACGCGGAGTCCTCTTGTTCACTGCTCAATACCAGTCTCAATACCAGTTCTCAATACCAGTCTCAATTTCAGTCCTGCCTCTGCCCCTCTTTGATGGCTCTGACCTATGCGCCCCTTTACTTTGATTTCCTCGTTGCTGAGTGTTTGGGCTGTGAATGGCCTAGCTGTTGCTGTAATGCCTGCGGCTGCGGGTGCCCAGGAAGCCGATTCCCTCCCGCCTACCCCTGAGACGGTTAATTCTTCACCCGTGCCCGATCCGATCGCGCTTTCATCTGCTAAACCGATCGTCCTTGCCCGATCGATCGCACAACCTGAAATCCAAGCGATCGCGCCAGAACCGGTTAAACCGACAACGCCATCAGGGATTACACCATCCAGTATTACGTCATCAGGTATCAGGCCATCAGGTATCAGGCCATCAGGTATCAGGCCATCAGGGGGTACGCCTTTGCCCCAGCCGCCGGTTGCCTCCCAAAAATTGTCATCTGAAGAGTGGTCATCTGAAGAATTGCCCACTGAAAAGTTTTTGTCAGAAAAGTTATTGCTTGAAAAGTCATCTTTCGAAAAATCGGAGGTGGTTGCCCAGGCCGTCGATCCGACCAATCCAACCCGTCCGGAGGAAGAGGATTTGCAACCGTTGGATGAATCGGATGTGCGATCGGAACTTGGAGACATTCAGCCCCTCCAACCGACCCAACCGGCAAAACCAACCCCATCCCCTCGGAAGCAACCCACGGTACAACTCTTGCTGCGATCGTCGGCGTTCACCAGTTCCAACATCACTTCGTTGCGGGATTTTGCACCCAGCGATACCGTGTTTGTCAATGGTGCAATGCTGCTGGCAACGCCAAAATTAGGTGACTCTACCCGTTTGATTGCCTTAGCGGGGGGTAATTTAGTGCGGTTTGCCAATCGAGGCGATTCCAATTACAACAGCGTTAATTTCAATGTCGCGATTCAGCAACGTCTAGCGCCAGGAACCTACGGTCAATTGGGCTGGGTACAGGAGAAGTTGTATAGATCGGACGGGGGCGATCGGCTGCTGCGGGATAACTCCCTGCAATTCATCCTGGGCAACCAAAGTCAAATCGGGAAAAAATTGCGGCTAGATACCTCCTACGAATTGCGGGCTAGCTTTGCCGATCCGGATGATCAAAGTCGGCTAAACCATACCTTGGGGGCTAGACTCCGTTATGACATCACTCCCCAGTTACAAGGTGCTTTGGACTATCGCCTCAGCTTCAAAGACTATACCCAGGTCGATCGTTTTGACACAGAGCATCAAGTCAGTGCCATGGCGATTTACAACCTGAGTCGGGATGTGTTTGTTGCAGGGAATGTGTCTTATTTATTTGGTCGATCGTCGAACTCTGATAACAATCCCAATAACCTCTCCATTGGCGTTAGTTTGGGTGTTAACATTCCACTGTTTTAACGGATTGTCCTGACGGCTTCAATCAACGTCAATGTTTCCATCGCAATCTTGTGCTTGCGCATTTATCGTTTATCTAGCTGCATTGAACTAGCCGCATTGAACTAGCTGTATTGAACGATAGGTTCCGATCGTGATCGCATTCGATCGCTACAGATTCTGATACCAAGCCGTCAGGGCAACGGCCAATCCGTCGGCAGCATCATCCGGTTTCGGAATGGTTTCTAGCTGGAGTTCCCTGGCTACGGCTTCCTGGACAGCATACTTCTCGGCGTTCCCATAACCCGTTAGTGCTTGCTTGATTTGCGCAGGTGTAAATTCCACCAAAGGTAGATTGTGTTGCGCCAACACTAATAAAATGACGCCCCGTGCTTGGGCGACAAGGATGGTGTTGCCCATCTTGTAGAAAAACAGTTTTTCGATCGCCACTAAATCGGGTTGCATCGCGTCGATTAACAGATGCAGATCGTCATACAACGTAATTAGTCGTTGTCCGAGTTCCTGTCCCGCCGTGGTGCGTACAACCCCATAGTCCACGACCGTGACGACGGCTGCTTGGCGTTGATAGGCGGGTTGGCAGTCCAAGGCTCCAAATCCTAAGGTTGCTAATCCAGGATCCAAACCTAGGATCCGTTGTGTTGCCGAGTTTGTCGTTGCCGATTGCGCCATGGAATAAATTTTGCTCTTTTGATCGAATAGGGAGTTGAATGAGTAACATTAGAAGGGATAGTGCATCTTAAAAGACTTGCTGATGCGTGCTTGACCTGACAAGATCATTGGTAAGGCTCAGACATAAGACTTAAAGCTGCGGTCTATTCCATGTTTTCTTCGCCTAAAGTTCCGTTGGATGTTAACTTCCACCACTGCTGAATTAAACAGTTAATGAAGTTAAATTCACTCAGGTTTCAATTGATGACTCTATTGATCTATTTTTTATAGTGATTTCTTCCTAAACTGATAACTATTTATGTATTAATTGATTAACGTTCCTTATCTTTCTGTTTCTCATAACTGCTGACTGGCTCAAGATTGAATCTAATTATCATTCCTGTTTTTCGTCCTGCTTGTCTCATCGCGACACCCTGCTTTGTGAGATTGCATGAATCACTCACCTTTTGCTAAACCCACCAAGGTCGATCGCATCCTCGTCGTAGATGACTCTGCGGATAACAGTTTTCTGATTCAGAGTTTGCTGCAAGAAGAAGGCTATCACATTGATATCGCAGAAAACGGACAGGAAGCGCTGCTCAAAATTGAGACTTGGCAACCCGATCTGATTCTTTTAGATGTCATGATGCCCGTGATGGATGGCTATGAAGTGACCCGTCGCGTTCGGCAGAATACGGCTTTGCCGTTTATTCCCATTTTGTTAATTACGGCCTACGATCAACTCAGTGTGGCACGGGGCTTGGATATTGGAGCGGATGATTTTATTCGGAAGCCCGTAGAATTTGATGAACTGCTGGCGCGGGTGCGATCGCTGCTGCGCTTGAAGCACAGTGTAGATGAGCGGGATCAAATTGCCCGTCAGCGGGAGGACTTTGTGTCGCGGCTGACCCACGATTTGCGCACGCCCTTGGTGGCTGCCGATCGCATGTTGAGTTTGCTGTCCCAAGGGGTTATGGGGGAGTTGTCCCCGGATATCTTGGAAGCGATCGAGATCATGAGTCGCAGCAACAATAACTTGCTGACGCTAGTCAACACTCTTTTAGAAGTCTATCGCTATGAGGCGGGTCGCAAAACCTTAAACTTTTCCCCGGTGGACTTGCCGGGGTTAGCTCAAGATGTGGTTAAGGAGCTGTCACCTCTGGCGATCGATAAAGGGTTGCATCTGGATACCACAGAGATTCCTGACCAGGATGCCATGCTCTTAGTCAAGGGCGATCGACTAGAACTGTATCGAGTTTTGACGAATCTAATTGGCAATGCCATCAAATTTACCGATGCTGGCTCCGTCAAAGTGACCGTTACAGTAACCCCAGCTGCGCCCCTTTCCACAGATGGGCTGCGTCCCATGATTCAAGTGGCAGTGGAGGATACCGGCCAAGGGATCCCGCCGGAAGAACAGGCTTCACTCTTTGAAAGTTTTGTGCAAGGCAAACACAAAAAATCGGGTAGTGGCTTGGGACTGCACCTGACGCGGCGAATTGTGGAAGCCCATCAAGGCCAGATTAAGGTGAAATCTCAGGTAGGCCAAGGCAGTGTGTTTACGGTACTGCTTCCCGCTTATTAGATTGCTTCCCGCCTATGAGACTACTTCCTGCCTTTAGATGGCTATCCTTCCATAAAAAAATGCCTCCGGCTTTCTGTGCTTGAAAGAACGCTGGAGGCATTGAGATGAACTTAGAGATAAACTGATGGGTTAGATAAACGGTGCGTCCCCAGGCGCGGTCGAGTTCGCCCTTCAACCGGGTTAGCTGTTTAGCTTTTTCGCGACCAATTGGTTGGTGAGCTTGGGATCAGCTTTCCCGCCAGTCTTTTTCAGCACCTGGCCGACAAAGAAGCCCAGCATTTTGGTCTTACCGCCCTTGTATTGCTCCAGTTCGTTGGGGAAGGCTGCAATCACTTCATCGATCGCGGCTTCAATCACCGCTGGATCGGAAATTTGGATCAAGCCTTTTTTCTCAACCAGCGCCTTGGGAGACCCACCGTTTTCCAGCAGTTCCGGCAGGATGTCCTTCCCAATCTTGTTGCTGATGGTACCACCTTCAATCAAGTTAACCAGTTCCGCCAAGTCCTGCGGTGCAAGCTTCAGATCCGCGATCGTCATCCCCGTATTGGCGTTCAGGTAAGCACTGATATCTCCCATAATCCAGTTGGCGGCTGGTTTTGCAGGGGCTCCCGCAGCCACGGTTTGCTCAAAGTAAGTGGCAATGGACTGGTCATCCGTCAACACGCGGGTGTCGTAGGGGGAGAGTCCCAGATCTTCCTGATAGCGATGCCGCTTTTGCACAGGGAGTTCCGGCAGTTCCGATCGCCAATGCTCCCGCTGGGTGTCAGCGACTTCGATCGGCCCTAAATCGGGTTCTGGGAAGTAGCGATAGTCGCTCGATCCTTCCTTGACGCGCATGGTGCGGGTGGCTTGGGATCCTTCATCCCACAGCCGCGTTTCTTGGATAATCGGTTCTCCCGCTTCCACCGCCGCAATTTGCCGTTCGATCTCATAGTCGATCGCCCGTTGGATGGCGTTGAAGGAGTTCATGTTTTTAATCTCGACCTTGGTGCCGAAGGTTGTACTGCCCACAGGTCGGATGGAGATGTTGACATCGCACCGCAGGGATCCTTCCTGCATGTTGCCGTCGCTAACGCCGAGATAGCGGACAATCCGCCGGATCTCTTGGGCATATTCCGCCGCTTCTTGGCCCGATCGGATATCCGGCTCCGAGACAATCTCAATCAACGGCACCCCAGCCCGGTTGTAGTCCACTAGAGAAAACGTTGACCCTGCCAGCCGATCGCTGCCCCCATGGACCAACTTTCCGGCGTCTTCTTCCATGTGCAGACGGGTAACCCCGATTTTTTTGCGGGTAGAGGTACCGGATTTTTTGTCGTAGAGTTCAATCTCGATCCAGCCATGTTCTGCAATGGGGAGATCGTACTGGGAAATTTGATAGTTCTTCGGCAGGTCAGGATAGAAATACTGTTTGCGATCGAACTTACTGTAGGGCGCGATCGTGCAATTGAGTGCCAAACCCGCCTTGACCGCATATTCCAGTACCTTTTGGTTCAGCACTGGCAGCACTCCCGGTAATCCCATGCATACGGGATCGATGTGGGTATTCGGCGGCGCACCAAACACCGTCGAGCTATCGGAAAAAATCTTGGTTTCCGTACTCAATTGACAGTGGGTTTCCAGACCAATAATGGCTTCGTACTGAGTCTTCACCGGAGTCGCAGCCGTCATACAGTTCCTGTCCTAATTCTGACGTATCCCATTGTAACGCCTCCCTCCACTTCCCAAGCGGTAAAACTCACCCACCAAGTTGGGGTTACGTGACGAACGAGAACTGCGCCAGTCATCGGTACTTTTCTAGATCGGTACTTTTCTAGGAAGTCAACCGTTTTGAGGAATTCTGTCTAGTATGGTTGAAACATAACGTTTGAACCGCATGGTTGAAGCATTACCCGGAGACCCCTAGGATAGTTTTCTGTTTTTCCGGATGTAATTCCTGCCCGAGTCGATTTTGGTTGATTTGTACATTGGTTAGGGATTGCTAATGTTAGGGTCTTGCATCGGCACTCCCCCGCTGAAGTGGTATGTTTACCCTACCACTTCTTAATCTAAGACACCTTAAATCTAAGACGCCTTCATCCAACTTTGTATTAAGGTAACTAAGGCAACTAGTAATAAGGCAACTGGTAAGGCAACGGACTCCGGTGACTACACTTTTCAGTGGCTACACTTTTCAGTGACTCAAGTTTTCCGGTGCTAAGCTTTTCGGTGACAGTACTCAGGCAAAGACCACACTCAGGCAAAGACCACTCAAACTACACTCAAGTCGCGATACCTCAGTGATACCTATAAGTGATACCTAAGGGGTAACGAACATTCCCGTAGGGTCGCAATCCGCCTACCCAGTGATCCATCACCCTATTTAAAATCAAGAAATTATTGGAGTTAACGGATTTGCCACGGTTCATTTCGTAATATTTTGAGCAGTAGGAGTCTTCTGTATGGAGCCATTGATGCAAATTTGGGGGCCTTCCCATTGACTAGACACCCTCAGACTAGACACGATCGCTGTTCGCTTTGATCCCAGTTTTTCTATCTTTCCCTCACTGTTCACCCATTGTTTTTTGACATCTGCTATGGCACCTGATCCCCAGAATCTGCAACCCGGGAATTCTAACAATCCTGCGCAAAATCTCCCGATCGTGGATATAGCCCTTACAGAGGCGGTGACTCAGATCGAAGTTTGGGAAGACAGTGATGCGGCGACCGACGAAGCCGACGATATGCCGACGATCGTGCTACCGATGCATCTTTCTAACCTGGACGATGCGGCCAAAACAGATGTGGGTTTGCAACGGGAGCATAACGAAGACTATTACGGTATTGCGGCTGAAATTCAACAAGTTAAAAAGCCTTCTGGGGGCTCGGTGCAAGCCCAGGGCATTTACATCCTCTGTGATGGGATGGGTGGCCATGCGGGGGGGGAGGTGGCCAGCCAATTGGCGGTGGAGACGCTGCAAAACTTTTTTCAGGACTATTGGCGATCGCAACGTGCCAGTAATGCCACTTCTGCTAAGCTGCCGCCCAGTCAAGTCATCCGAGAGGGCGTTTTGTTGGCCAATCAGGTGATCTTCGATCGTAACCAAGCCGAAGAACGTATAGGCAGTGCCCGCATGGGAACCACCCTTGTCATGGCGATTGTGAGCAATACGACGGTGGCAGTCGCCCATGTTGGGGATAGTCGCCTCTACCGCTATACCCGGAAACACGGCCTAGAGCAAATCACCTGTGATCATGAGGTGGGCCAGCGTGAGATCAAGCGAGGCGTACTACCCGAAATCGCCTATGCTCGTCCCGATGCCTACCAACTGACCCAAGCGCTTGGGCCACGGGATGATGAATTTGTGGAGCCGGATATCCAGTTCATCGAAATCAACGAAGACACGCTGTTTTTACTGGCGTCCGATGGGCTGACGGATAATCAATTATTGGAAGAGTATCACAAGGATTATGTGGCTCCCCTCATCAGCTCTCAAGCCAATCTTGATCAAGGGGTACGGGAGCTAATTAGTTTGGCGAATGAATACAACGGGCACGATAACATTACTGCGATCGTGATTCGCGCCAAGGTACGTCCTAACCTAGAGTCGATTCGGTTTTAACCCACTGCGGCCAAAACTCACCAAGACTAACCCACCTAAGTTTTATTTAGCCAAGTTTTATTTGGCTAGACTTAGCTGGGAGAGATGGGTAGAGCCTGATTATGGGGGGCGATCAACAGGCGGTGAATGGGGGAGAGAAATTGTTGATGTAGAGAAAGATTAGGGGTGCCCATCTACGCCCCCCAATGACTGTTTTCGGTTAGCTCGCCCTTCGGTTGGCTTGCCTTTATGAAATTAAATTGATGGAGTTGATTGGCCAGCGAAAACATGAGTCCTCGCTCAGACTAGCCTGCATCAATACTAGTCTTCATCTTCTTCCCACGTTTCCACGGCAAGGAACTCACTCACGGGATCCTGCATCGAAAAGTCGAAGGATAACAACTCCTGTTTCCAGTAAGCCCATTCATCCCCGTAAAGTAAAGCAATTTTCCAGAGGCTATCACTGGGTTTCAACAGCTTCTTGTCCACCAGCGATCGTACTTGTCGCTGGAGCTTTTCCATCGGATAAGCGACTTGTTGAGTAGTCATAGGTTGTTCAAACTGGGTAAATTCTAAAAAATCAGGTCAGCAACGCTCAGCAATGTTGCAATGCCTGCCTCTTGGCACAAGGATCAGTGATTTCAGTCAGTGATTTCAGTGCTCGGCGTGTATGATAACGCATTTCCGACAGCAGTTACAGATTAATTGTGCAGGCAATTACAAACCGTCACAGTTTTTGTAAGCTAGCCACCGAATTCCAGAAGATGTCTTGATTGCTAAGCTCTTCAGGGTGCGCTTGCCATGACTAGCCTAGCGCGTTATGGGCGATTGTGGTAGAGGGTGATGATCTGATTGACAACGGTTTCGATCGTCATGCCATCGGTGACGAGTTCCACTGCATCGATCGCTTGGCAGAGGGGAGCCAGCGATCGGGTGCTGTCCTTGGCATCTCGTTCGGCAATTAATTGCACCAATTCCTCCAGATCCGGCACAGGTTGGCCCAGCCGTTCCAAATCCTTTTGCCGTCGTCGTGCCCGTTCTGCCACCGTGGCTGTGAGAAAAATCTTTAGTTCAGCATCCGGGAAAACGTGGGTGCCGATATCCCGTCCTTCCAGGACCACTCCCCCCCGTTTGCCGTATTCCCGTTGCTGCTTGACCAGGGCTTGGCGCACTGCGGTTTGAGCTGCGATCGTGGACACTTGGCTGGTGACTTCTGGGGTACGGATGGCTTGGGTCACTTCTTGACCGTTGACTTCCACCCGATCGTCCGTCAGGGTAATGTGACATTGAAATACCAGTTCTGCGATCGCGGGTTCATCGGTTACGGAAATTCCCGATTGCAGCACTAGCCAGGTAATGGCACGATACATGGCTCCGGTATCTAGGTAAAACAATTCCAAGGCTTGGGCCACCTGTTTAGTCACCGTGGATTTGCCCGCCCCGGCGGGGCCATCGATCGCCACAATGGGTTTACGGGTGCGCAATAATACATTGTCGATCAGTCGTGTTTTGCCTAATCGAGCCGCGATCGTTAGCAATCCAGTTTCTGCAACTTCTGTCAATGGGGTTAGTGTTGTTGGATCAACTAATTCGATGTATTCAGGCTGAAGGTTTGGGGCAGTGGCCAGTTGGGCTTTGACTCGATCGATTAAGAGCGATCGCTGGCGTTCCCCTCGACGAAATTCCTGTTGCGCTGCCATGAGTCCCTGGGAAAGGGTGACAGCTTCTTGTTTTTCTGCGGGACTGAGGTATTGATTTCTGGAGCTGAGGGCAAGGCCACTGGGTTCCCGGACGATGGGACAGGCAACAATTTCCACGGACAGATTCAGATCCGCAACCAGTTGCTGAATAATCGCCAATTGTTGGGCATCCTTTTGGCCAAAGTAAGCACGATCGGGCTGTACGAGGTTGAGTAATTTGGTGACGATCGTGGCAACACCGTTAAAGTGTCCCGGTCGGGATGCCCCACAGAGTCCTGACTGCATTGCAGCCGGGGGCACGATTTGGGTCACTTCTGCGTTGGCCGCTGGAATAATGCCTAATTCCGACGGCGGGGGCGCAAAAATTACATCCACGCCAGCGGCTTCGCACAGGGCGCGATCGGCTTCTAGGGTGCGGGGATAACGGTCAAAATCTTCGTTGGGGCCAAATTGCAAAGGATTGACGAAAATCGTCACCACCACCCATTGGTTTTCCTGACGGGCACGATCGATCAAGCTTTGGTGTCCAGCATGGAGCGCCCCCATGGTTGGGACCAAACCCACGGTTCCCTCCAGTTTGCGGCATTGGGCTAAGTAACAACGAAGCGCAGCAACGGTCGTAAACAGGCGCACAGAGAACCCCCTCTTGGTAGGATTTTGGTAAGGTGGACGACAAAAAGACCTCTTCAAGTGTATCGGAATGCAGCCAAGGCGCAATTGCTGGGCTAGGTTGTCGGGGGTGACTTCGGCAAAGTGGATAGTCCGTTCTGGGCAGAGAAGCTTTACAATGGGACATACTACGTTACTGTTCTTTACAGTCCTGCAATCATGACCATTGCCTCCCCTGTTGTCGCTGTGCCGGGTCAATATTGGTCTTGGCGAGGATTCAAAATTTACTATGTCAAGGCGGGTGGGCGAGCAGGAGAGTCTCAGACTAGTCGGCCTGCGTTGTTGTTAGTCCATGGGTTTGGGGCTTCGACGGATCACTGGAAGAAGAACATTGCGGGGTTACAACAGGAGTTTGAAGTTTATGCGATCGATCTGTTGGGTTTTGGACGATCGGATAAGGCTGAAACGCAGTATGGTGGAGATCTTTGGGCCGATCAACTCTATGATTTCATCCAAGAGGTCATTGGGAAGCCGACGGTGATTGCAGGGAATTCGATCGGCGGGTATGTGGCTTTGGCAACCACGGCTCGTTTTCCAGAAGTGGCTAAGGGCGCTATTTTATTGAATCCTGCCGGTGGATTTAGCGAGGATTTGCAGAATCGTCCCCAGCCGACTCCCTTACAAAAGCTAATGGGCACGACGTTTAAAACGCTGCTCAATCAAGACTGGTTCAGTTGGTTTATTTTCAAATATGTGCAAAATAAAGCGTTTATTCGTAAAACCCTCAAGCAAGTGTATGTGAATCAGTCGGAAGTTACCGATGAGTTGGTGGAAGATATCTATCGTCCTTCCTGCGATCGGGGTGCAGCTAAGGTGTTTGCGTTAGTATTTCGTGCACCGAAGGGAGAATCGAATGATTCTCTGTTGCAAAAGCTGACTCAACCGCTTTATTTACTGTGGGGTGAGCAAGATCCTTGGGTGGGGAATGCTCGGCAGCGGGGAGCCAAGTTTAGCAAATATTATCCTGAGGCTCGGCAGGATTTTATTCCGGCTGGTCACTGTCCCCACGATGATGCGCCGGAATTGGTGAACCAAAAGATTCGGGAATGGCTGTTGGCAACGTTTTAGAGGACGCAGTTGTGCGCGATCGTGAGTGCAAATAACATACACAATATTGTTTAACACCGCTGGTTAACAATAGTGTTAGAGGAACGCATCCCTATGGGCAATTGGGCAAGATGCTAGAATTGCGGTATTGCAGCCCAGGAGCCGTTCGCCCATGAACCAACCCATCGCTACCACCTCGCTGCCTTGCATGGATACCTTGCCAACCATGCATGACCTTCCTAGCGACGACCCCTTGGAGCCCGGTTTGCCCGACGAATTTCATGGCTTACAGCCGCAATTGTTAGCAGAAACGTTACATCTGACGGATTACGCTGAAAGTGAAGTATTTTACGCCTTCGACCTGAATCTCTACTACGACCCGAATAATACGGGCTGGTACAAGCGCCCCGACTGGTTCCTCGTTGTCGGCGTCCCCCGTCTGTATCAGGGGAAAACCACCCGTTCTAGCTATGTGACCTGGGACGAGCAAGTCAATCCGGTGATGGCGATCGAATTTCTGTCGCCCGGAACCGAAGCAGAAGACCTGGGGCCGTTTGCACCCAAACCCCTACCACCGACCCAACCCGGCAAACCACCCAGCAAATTCACCGTCTACGAGCAAATTCTGCAAATTCCTAATTACTTGGTGTTTAACGAAACCGATCGACGATTACGGTATTTCCGATTAGTTGATGGACGTTATGCCGAACAAGCGATCGCGCCTCAAAATCCGCTGATTT